>JAGAKF010000050.1 GCA_017625835.1 Clostridia bacterium | reverse complement strand
GTCCGGTTGTCGGAAAGGAGAATTTTTAATGGCAACTGCAACAAATATTTCAGGACAAACAATAAATGATGAATTAATTACTGCTCTTTACTGCCGTCTTTCCGTTGAAGATATTAAGGATGATAAATCTAAAAAGAAGAACGGCAGAGAAGATGAGTCAAACAGTATATCCAATCAGAAACAGATTTTGCTTGACTACTGTAAAAAACACGGATACAAAAATACAATGTTTTTCATTGATGACGGTATTTCAGGCACAAGTTTTGACAGAAGCGGATTTAACCAAATGCAACAAATGGTTGAGGAAGGCAAGATTTGCAGAATCATAGTAAAAGACCTGTCACGTTTTGGTCGTGAGCAGGTCGAAGCAGGCAGATTAACGCAAATTGTATATCCGTCGCTTGGTGTAACCTTCATTTCTATTCAGGAAAATGTAAACAGTTCCACGGGTGACGGTATGGAGATGTTACCGTTCTATAACATCTTTAATGAATGGTATGCCGCACAAACCTCAAAGAAAATCCGTGCTGTATGGCAGTCAAAGGCTAACAACGGTAAGAGAGTATCATCTACTGTACCTTTTGGTTATGTAAAAGATGAAACCGATAAAGAAAAATGGCTTATTGACGGACCTGCGGCAGAGGTTGTACGAAAAATATATGATTTGTGTCTTGCGGGACGAGGCCCTTTACAGATTGCCCGTGATTTGGAAAAGAAGAAAATCCCGGTTCCGTCAGCCTATTATGAATCTGTAGGCAGAAAACATTCAAATCCTGTGCCACAAAATCCTTATAGATGGGACCCAAAGACAGTTGTTAACATTCTTGAGAACAGGCAGTACACAGGCTGTGCTGTAAACTTTAAAAGTACAACTGTCAGTTACAAGGTTCATAAGGTAATTCATAATCCGAAAGAAGAGTATCAGATAATCCCTGATATGCAAGAACCTATTATCACCGAAGAAAAGTGGTTAAGAGTTCAGGAACTCCGAGAAAACAGACGAAGACCTACTGCCACAGGAAGAACAAGTTTGTTCTCAGGCTTAGTTTATTGTTATGATTGCGGTGCGAAATTACACTTCTGTGCAGCTAAAAGTCTGAATAAAAATCAGGAGTTTTTCAGATGTGCAAACTACAAGGATGGTAGAAGCGGTACTTGCAAAATCCATTATATCCGTAATATTGTGCTTGAGAAGATTGTACTTGAAGCTATACGAAACTTAGCAGAATTTATTCGCTACAATGAAAAGGTCTTTTTGTATATGATTGCAAAGCAGAATGATGCTATGAGAAAAGCAGAATACGAGAAGCTGAAAAAGACAGTTGCTGACGGGGAAATCCGTATGAAGGAGTTAGACCGCCTTATTGAAAAGGTTTATGAAGACAATGCTCTTGGCAGAATAGATGATGACAGATACAGAAAGCTGATGTCAAAATATGAACGGGAGCAAAAAGAACTTGCTGTAACTGTTGCGGAGGGACAAGAAACATTGCAATCGGCTGAGCAGAAATCCGTTGATTTGAGATTGCTTCTCCGCACTTTCAGAGAAATGACGGATATACAGGAGCTGACACCAACACTTGTCAATTCACTTATCGAACGTATTGAGGTTCATAACAATGACAAGTCAAGCGGTCACTGTTTTGTGAAAGTAGATATTTATTTTACGGGTGTCGGGATGATTTGTATTCCGACAGAGGAAGAAGTTATTGCTATGATGGAAGAAGCAAGAAAGAATCCGCAAGAATACCGCATTGTAGCATAATAAACAAGAAAACGGTGCAACCCCAAACGGGGTTACACCGTATCTCTAAAAAAACATCCTTATGGGGCGTGCCCATTATCTTTGTCGCTGTTTATTGCTTATTTACTGAAGCTTACTTCAAGCGGAGCTGACTGAACTCCGTATGCTGTTTCAGCTATGATTTTTGCTGTGTAATCACCCTTGAGAAGTGTATTGAGGTTTACTGTATTAGTCTCGGCAACTGTTGCTGAATAGTATTCGGGAAGCAACCAGTCGTTATAAACCTCTTTACCGTCTGCATTGTTAACAATAACCCTGTAAAGAACTACGGGCATACCGTCGGTCGATTTCGCGGAATCAAAGGTAAGGCTCAGCTTGCCGAAGGATTTATTTACGTCAACCTTTGCATCCTCAAATACGGGTGCTGTTGATCTTGCAGCCTGCTTTTCGGGAGTATATTCACGGTTTGCAAGATCCGCAGGATTTTCAAGAATGTATTCGCAAAGCACTTTTTCCTCAGTAAGGTCGATACCTATAAGGCGGAGGCGGTGGTTTGCGTCAACCTCTACAACCCAGAATTGAACCTCATCCTTATATCCCTTCGGGTGAACTGTACGGACATCCTCAACAGTAAGCTCTACATAGTAAAGAGCTCCTGTGCCTATTGCAGTGAATTCATCCTGCCATATTGAACGGGGATCGCTGAGCGGATAATGTGAGTGTCCCGAGAAATGAACAATCTGCGGATACTCAAGGAAGATATCCTTAAAGAACTCATCATCCCAGCCCTCAAAATCTGAGCTTCCGTAAACTGTGTTGTCAACGTGCTCATGGTGAGAAACGAAGATCGGTCTGTTCGGATCGTCAGCAACAGCTTCTTCAAGCTGAGCCTTAAGCCATTCGCGCTGATAGTTCGCATAGCGTACACCGAATTCGTTTGAACGAGAAATCGTAATGAAATGGTAACCGTTGAGAACATAGTGGTTATCCGTTGCATCAACGTCGTGAAGCATCTTGAAATACTCAAGCGATTCGCTATCGTATGTACCGCCGTCGTGAGCCTGAGCAAGAAGCGGCATAAACTGAGTCTCAGGTCTGATTACGGAATCAACTGCTGCCTTGAATGCGCAGCGCTGTGACTGAAGACCGTCGTCCGTTGTATCACCTGCGATAAGGATACCGTCAAGCTTGTTATAGTGCTTGTTTGCATCTGCGATCGCATAGCTCATTTTGATCGCTTTCTGCAAACGGCGGCTCTGTGTATCATTAGCGGCTTTAACGTGAGTATCACTTGCCGCCATAAAGCGGAGAACGGGAACAAAATCGCTGTCCTCAACGGGAGAAACAGGATTAATTGACGCGGCTCCGAGTGAGGCAAAAAACGTGATGACCGCCATAAATACCGAGATAATAGACTTCAACATAAGTTATATCCCCTTTTATTAATTATTTAATTGTGTATGGTGTTTCGTCCTGAGGATCACGATTTTTATACTTTCCGCGTGTGAAATCAGGAACTTCAAGAACCTCGCCGTTGTTCTGAAGTGACTTCTCACTAAGCGCAGTAATGCTCATCCATGCAGCCATATCATAAACGTCGATCGGAGGAAGAGTGCCGTTCTTGACAGTCTCAACCCATGCACGAAGAACATGCCAGTCCATTCCACCGTGACCTGCCTCCATCATTTCCTTTGTTGTGTTCTTCCAGAGAGGATGGTTGTACTTCTTTTCGTATCTCTTTGCGTTGCCCCAGAAATACTCCTGATCCCACTCGTGGTTTGTATGCGGCTCTCTGTCGAGGTAAACGATATCGCCGTCCTCCTGATAAAGACCCTTGAGACCTCTTACAGTATAGCCTCTGCTGTAAAAACGCGGAAGGCAGGTATCGAGAGTAAGGTCGATTACCTCACCGCGCTCTGTTTTGATGAATGTTCTTACGATGTCAGCCTGTGCAAACTCTGTCTTGCCGAGTTCATCGTGAAGATCCTTATGCTTCTTAACGAAATCCTTAAGTCCGTTTGCGCCTGAGCATACAGAAACAAGTGAAACAAAACGGTTGCCTCTGTTGATATCAAGAAGCTTTGCGAGAGGGCCGAGTGCGTGTGTGGGATAGTTCTCGCAGTTACGTGAAATATAGTTTCTCAGACGGTAGTGTCTGTTCTTTGTACCGTAGCAAACCTCGTCACGAAGGTCGTGTGCGTACTTACCTGAGCAAGCAACAATTCTGCCGAATCTGCCGTCACGTACCATATTGTGAATCATAAGCTCACGCTCACCGTAACAGCAGTTTTCCATAAACATTGCCCATACGCCTGTCTTCTCGTATGTATCAACAACTTCCCAGCACTCTTCAAGCGTGTAAGCTCCGCCGACTTCAGAAGCTGCAGGAATTCCGCTCTTCATTGCTTCGATTGCAATCTTTACGTGAGTTGACCAGTCTGTTGCAATGTAAACACTGTCAAGACCTTCAAGTTCAAAGATTTCTTTATAATTAGTTGTGCCGAAAGGAGTGTTTCCTTTTTCCTTCTGTACTCTTTCGACAGCGTTCTGTGTTCTGTCTTCGTATGCGTCACATACGCCGATGACGTTAACATCGTCCATCATACAGATAGTACCGAGCATTCCGCGTCCGCGGTTACCGAGACCGATTACGGCAACATTAATTTTTTCTTTCATTTTAATGACCTCGCTTATGCTATAAATATAGGTATTAAAATTATATCATACTCAAAATTAATTTCAATAACATAAACGTAAAAAGTTGCAAGTAAACAGCCGTTTTGGTATAATAATACCGATAAAAGCGACTTTCCGAGGTGAACTTTATGACAAAAAAAGAAAGAGCATTGCTTGCTGTTGAGGCTCTGAAAAAAGAATACCCCGAAGCAATATGCTCTCTTGATGCAGGAAACGATTTTGAACTCCTTGTAGCAACACGGCTTTCGGCACAGTGTACCGACGCAAGAGTAAATCTCATTACCCCTGCACTTTTTGCAAAATATAAAACACTTGACGACTATGCGAATGCAAAAGTCGAAGACGTCGAAGAACTCGTCCATTCCTGCGGCTTTTACCGCCAGAAGGCACGGGACATTATCGGTATGGCTCAGCAGATTATCGAGCGCTTTGACCGCAAAGTGCCCGATAACATCGAAGACCTTACTTCCCTGCCCGGTGTCGGACGAAAGACAGCCAACCTTATCTGCGGAGACGTATACGGCAAGCCCGCAGTCGTTGCCGACACGCATCTGATCCGAATTACAAACCTTTTGGGGCTTGTTGCAACGAAGGATCCGATGAAAGTTGAGCTGGAGCTTAAGAAAATTCTTCCGCCGCAGGAAAGTAATGATTTCTGCCACCGATGCGTTCTTCACGGCAGAGCAGTCTGTGTTGCACGAAGACCCGACTGCCAAAACTGCTGTATGGCAGACTTCTGCAAATCAGCCGTAAATAAGCTTTGAAACCAGGATTGTGACAGCAGCTCCGACCCACGCGGCGCTCAAAAGTCTGACCGCGAGCAGAATTCTGCTTTTTCGCACCTTTGACGGCGGCGGTACACCCGCATCGGACGCGATTTCACTCGCTCTTTCACGCAGTGTTCCCTCGCTTACGGACGAGAATTCCGGCTTAACAAAAAAGATCACACGTTCAAAATATTCACACGACGGTTTGGTCACTTCTACCACCTGATGGTTTACTCCTTTAAGCAAAATATACACACCTCTTCATTCAGAAACTATTATTTGTATTGTTCACTGTCGTATGATTTTTTATTCATAAAAAAGTGAATAAAATCCGACAAAAAATGACATTAAATGGTCTTTCCAATATTTTCTGTGGAAGTGTGGAAAACTTTAAAAATCGGTTAAAAAGTGTGGAAAACTGTGTTGAAAGTGTTGATAACTCACCTAAAAAACGTTGATATATCAAAGTTTTCCACATTTTTGACCCTAAAAATAAAAAGTTTGTTATTTTTTTATCAATTCAAAAACCGACTGTGTCAAGCTTTTTTTAGCTATAAATTGCACAAACTTTTCAAAAAAAACTATGTAATTTTTATATTTAAAACAACCAAAAAACGCTTGACAAACCGAGGTTACAAAAAGTTACAAAATGAATATTCATCTTTTATGCAGGTGACATTATGACAGTAAATTTTGACAAAAAAACAATAGTGTTCAGAAACGTTGACGCGCTAAATATTCCCCTCTCTCTCGACTGCGGTCAGGCATTCCGCTGGAGCGAAAATTCTGACGGCAGCTGGCACGGCGTTGCATTCGGAAAAGCCGTTGATATTTCCCAAAAAGAGGACAAAATCGTAATAAACGGTAGCTTTTGCGAGGGCGACGAGCAGATCTGGGCAGATTATTTTGACCTTGACCGTGACTATTCTGCGGTCTGCGAAAACTTAAAAAAAGACAGCCATCTTAAGACGGCAATCGAGGCTTATCCCGGAATCCGCATACTCAGGCAGGATTCCTGGGAAGCCCTTTGTTCGTTCATTATTTCGCAGAACAACAACATTCCGCGCATCAAGGGCATCGTCGAACGGTTGTGTGTCCATTTCGGTGAGGATCTCGGAAACGGAGATTTCAGTTTTCCCTCTGCCGAAAAGCTGTCCGCCCTTACGGTAGACGACCTTGCTCCGCTTCGTTCAGGATTCAGGGCAAAGTACATAATTGATGCTGCGCAAAAGGTTGCAGGCGGTGAAGTTGACCTGCAAAAGCTTTCCTGCTGCGATATTGACGAGGCACGCGAAGAGCTTATCAGAATCAAGGGTGTCGGCGCGAAGGTTGCCGAATGCGCCCTGCTTTACGGTTGCGGAAGAGTGGATGCCTTCCCAGTTGACGTGTGGGTTCGCAGGATTATGTCTGAGCTTTATCCGGACGGTCTGCCCGAATGTACAAAGGGAGTTGAGGGCATCGCCCAGCAGTTCCTCTTCCATTGGAGAAGAAATGTAGAATAAGTTAATAAATTCGTGTTTGTCGGGATGATTTACATATGAGTTCAAGTTGAGCAAAGCCTCCCTTGCCTAAAGGGAGGTGGATTTTGCGAAGCAAAAGACGGAGGGATACTTCGTGAAAAGCTTGATTTTTCATAGTTTTTTGTAAAAATATCCC
>JAGAKF010000049.1 GCA_017625835.1 Clostridia bacterium | reverse complement strand
TTTTCATCGTTGTTTAATTTTCAAGGTGCTTACCTTGCTCCCCAGGGGTTTTCCCCCGAGACAGCTTTGACATTATATCAAACACACCCTCCTTTGTCAACACTTTTTTTGAAAAAAATTCAAAAATTTTTCTCATTCTTCAACTTTGCCGGGTGTTTTGCAAAAAGCATCAAAAATCGACCTTTCTTTTATTAATGTATAACGAAAAATAAAAGCTGAAAAAATTTGGTAAAAACTGTTGACACCGTTATTTCCATGTGGTATTATGCAAGTGTGATATCACAGGTAGCACACCTGAACAAAAAAAGTGAAGTGAAGGTGATAGAATGTTCGAAATCGACCAGAGGAGTCGTATTCCAATTTACGAACAGATTAAAAATCAAATACTGTTATTTATTCGTATGGGGGTTTTTAAGCCGAACGAGCAGCTCCCCTCCATCCGTTCTGTGTCACAGCAGACAGGCATTAACGTCAACACCGTTAAGAAAGCTTTTGCTGATCTGGAAACCGAGGGAGTTATTTATTCGCTCGTCGGAAGAGGGTGCTTCGTTTCCAGCGATGCAGTTGACAACACGTCTATTGCTGACAAAGCATTAAAGGAAATTGAGCCTGACATACGTTCCATGAAAACCAAAGGCGTCGACAAAGACTCTTTGATTTCTCTTATCGAACGAATCTATTCGGAGGATAATTGATATGATTAAAATTTCTAATATTACTAAAACATTTGATGATTTTACCGCCGTTGATGACATATCGATCGAGATCGGTGATTCTTCAGTTTACGGTCTCGTAGGTTATAACGGCGCAGGTAAAACAACTTTACTTAAGATGATTGCCGGAGTTTATACACCCGACAGCGGTACAATCGAATTTGACGGGATTGATCTTTTCAAACATCCCGAGAAAAAGCAGGAGCTTTTCTACGTTCCCGATGATCTTCATTTCGGTCTTGCATCGTCAATGAAAAGTATGGCCAGATATTATCAGGGATATTATCCGAATTTCTGTATGGATACCTTTAATAATCTTGCAAGGCTTTTCGGTCTTGATGTTAACAAAAAGATTATGGGATTTTCCAAGGGTATGCAACGTCAGGCTGAAATGGTACTCGGGCTCTCTACCCTGCCGAAAGCAATCTTGCTTGACGAATCGTTTGACGGACTTGACCCCGCAAAAAGAAATCTGACCAAGAAGCTTTTGCTCGATTACATGGCAGAAAAGGGTTGTTCCATTATTATTTCATCACACAACCTGCACGAACTTGCGGATATGTGCGATCACATCGCTCTTATGAACGGTAAAAAAATCGCAATCGACTGCGCTGTTGACGATATGAACGGAAGCCGTTGCAAATTCAGAGTTGTTTATAGCCAGAACGTTGACAAGAATCTTTTTAAAGGTATCAATTTCAAAAACTACAAAGCAGACGGAAAGATAGTTTCTTTCACTGTTTCAGAAAATCTTGAAGAAGCTGAAAGAATCATTGCGCAGAGCAATCCGTTGCTTGTTGAAAGATTCCCGTTGTCACTCGAAGAAATATTCTTAGAAGAAATGGAGGATACAGATTATGACTTCAGTAAACTCTTCTCGTAAACAATTTATTTCTATGTTCAAAGAATCGGCGAAGAAAACCGTTGTTCTCCCGATACTCGCTTTTTTGTGTTTTATATTTTTCTCTCTCAATAACTCAATTTGGTTGATTGATCGTTTCAACTATGAAATCTCACCGTTTTTCTGGGACGAACTGAGAAGCGGTGGAGTTACGAATATTGCAGGTTTTTGTTTCATTGCTGCAGGACTTATCAATGCAATGGTGCTTTTCAGCTTCGCTTGGAGCAAAAAACACAGCAATGTAATTTTCTCGCTCGGAATGAAAAGAAAAGACATTTACTTTGCCAAAATACTCGGCGGTATTTTACCGATGACTGTATCAATACTTGCCGCCGCATTAGTTGAAACTATATGCTACTGCTCTTTCGAACTGCCGCTTAATCTACACTTTATAGGCATGGCAACACTTACGGCACTGCAATTCCTTGCAATATATATCCTTGCTTTTATGTTGGGCTCTGCCGTATTTTCTAACGTAGGCAACGTCGTTGAAGGACTTGTTTTTACGGCAATACTGTCAGTTTTCACAATAGTTTTCAGAATCTTTCTTGAAAATCTTTTCTGGGGCGCAACACACGGCGCGTCCGTAATAACCGTATTTGACCTCAACCGCGCTAACTTCAACTGGTCAATGCCGTTTCTTGCTTTTTACGATTTCGGTGACGAATCGTTTATGAATATGTATTTCGATACATTTGAACCCCGAAACCTCACTATATTCCATTGGTCAGGAATTATCTGCGCGTTTGTTTACTCAGTTGTAATCTGCCTTCTCGGTTACCTTGCTTTCAGAAAGCGTAAGAACGAGATATGCGGTACTTGGGGGCGTGCCAAAGTAATGAACGAAGTTGCAGGCTCAGCAACTGCCTTTTATGCTTTTGTTCTTATATCGCAGTACATATTTTATTCCGACCACGGTGACGCTCACGTATCCAACCTTATTATAGGACTTGTAACATTCCTTATAGTAAGCATCATATTCAAGCTTATTTTCGGATACAAGCGCCGCAAGGAAATTAAAAACACCTTTAAGAAATTCCCGATTTACGTCATAGGTTTTGCCGCATTTTTCACCGTTTTCTCAAGCGGTCTTTTCGGTTATTCTTCTTATATCCCGGACACAACAGAAATCGAAAAAGTTACGGTAGCATCCACCAACCACATTTTTATGGAGGATTCTCTTTCAACGTCGTCTGAATTTGCCCTGTTCGACCAGCGTATTTATCACACAGAAAACTCGAGCATTTCGTTGGACAGCAGTCTCAACTATTCCTATTATGTTGATGAATTCTACCCAGGAATAATTTTCTCTTCGCCCGAAGAGATTAATAAGGTAATCAAGATTCACGAAAAGCTGATCTCTGACGGCAAAATCAAGAACAGCAGCGCTGATTCTGTCGGTGCTTCGATCGAAATAACATACACACTCAAAGACGGAAGCATCTGCAGACGTTATTATACAGAAGCAACAGAGTCACTTTTCAAAGAGCTTCTGCTCCTCGACGATACAAAACCCGTTGAATACACATTACGCGATTATCTCGGCAACAACGAAAACTTCGGCAAATTTACAAGCTATATCACCGAAGACAATAAAATCGAAGGATACGTAGTTGACCTGACAACAAACTGGTTTACCGACACCTATCACGATTCGGGACTATATGCATTCAACAAAGCAAGCATGCTGGTTTCAGAATCATACTATATTTTTCCGAAGGATATGTCGAAGGGATACTGGTTCGGTAACGCTGACGATGAACTTTTTGAAGCAATTTATACGGACCTTCTCAACCTCACAGCAGAGCAGTATTATCATCATTCCGCCGAAGACGAAATCGGTGTTCTGTCCTTCGGCCTCAGCAGTTCAATGACAATCGAGGATGACGGTGATATAATATATAACTACGACGATTTATCCGAAGGAGAATATGCTTCGGCATCGTGGAACCTTAATTCATACGACATCAAAACAGTGCTTATCACAAAGTATATGACGAACACAATCAAGTACCTTGAAAAGCACGACCTTATGAAGTATTTCGAAAATCAGTTTGACATTGATGATATCAAAAGTGTGAAGCTTGCAACTCCCGGCGAACTTTACGGCGAGAATTACCGCAGTAAATGCCTACCCATATTCTATGCGGCATACTGGACCGGAAAGCAGATGAATGCATACAAGTCAATGTACGGAGATAATATGAATCACACCTTTGAAAACATCGAGAATGTAGTTACCGATAAAGCAAAAATACAGTCTCTGCTCGGCAATTCCGTTCTTTACGGCTTCTGTTCAAATAAAAATCAGATAATGGAGATTACTTACGTTGACGGTTCAACCGCAACAGTATTGGTAAAATAAGAAATTATGAAAAAATTGAAATTCGTATTAATCATTGTTGTTATACTCGCAGGTTTACTTATTGCTTCTTTAACAGGGTTGCCTTCATCCCATAATCCGTTCAGCAAAAATGAAAACACCGCAACAGCTGAAAATGATTGGAAACTTATACTTGTTAACAAAGATAACCGTATACCCGACAAATATGAAGTTAAACTTCTTAAGCTTTCCAATGAGCAAAAGATTGACGAGCGCATTTATCCCGAACTTCAGAAAATGTTCAATGATGCGCGCGCATCTGGACTTGAGCTTTTTGTTGCACAAGGATATCGAACTGCAGAAGAACAGCAGCGCTTACTCGACAACAAGCGGAAAGCTTACGAAAACGAAGGCAAATCTCCTGAAGAAGCGAAAAAGCTCGCTGAGCAATGGGTAGCCGTACCCGGCACAAGCGAGCATCAACTAGGAATAGCAGTAGATATCAACGCAGATACAAAAAAATGCAAGGCGAACGATGTTTACAAGTGGCTTGAGGAAAACGCTCATAAGTACGGATTCATCAAACGCTATCCTGACGACAAAACCGATATAACGGGAATAATTAACGAACCGTGGCATTACAGGTACGTCGGCACTGAGGCGGCAACAAAAATCTACGAACAAGGATTGTGCCTTGAAGAGTATATTGAATCAATAAGCTAAAAAAATCGACCGAAAGCGTTTTGCTTTCGGTCGATCGTTATTATTTCTTGTTGTAATTTCTCTTGATCTTGAGAGTTGTTGTCTTCGGGAATTCCGTGTCACGTGTCTTAACTTTAGAAATCTGCTTGAACGCAGGCATCTGCTTGTTGAATTCACGTACATCCTTTTTGATCTGCTCTTTTGCATCAGGCTTTGAAACTGTGTCAAGGAAGAATTCTGCTGCGATAGCTCCATCTTCTTCATAAACGACAACTTCGTTGATATACTCAATGCTTGAAAGCTTTTCTTCAAGTTCTTCGGGAGAAACGTTTTTACCGTTACTGAGAACGATGAGGTTCTTCTTTCTGCCGCGCAGGAAGAGGAAGCCGTCCTTATCAATGTAACCGTAGTCACCTGACTTGAACCAGTCGCCGTCAAACGCTTCTGCTGTTGCTTCCGGTTCATCGTAATAACCCATCATAACATTAGTACCGCGGATGTAAACTTCACCGATACCTTCTTCGTCAGGATCGTTGATTTTGATTTCGTTACAAGCGAGTGCCTTACCTGCACTGCCAAAACGGAAGTCATCAAGTCTGTTAACCGTAACAACAGGTGAACACTCTGTAATACCGTAGCCGTTAACAACGTGAATACCGAGATCATAAAGACCCTTTTCATACTTTGTATCAAGGTATGCACCGCCGCAGATGATCATCTCAAGCTCGCCACCAAGGTTTTCGTGAACTTCCTTAAAGAGCTTGTGTCTTACGTCGATACCGAGCTTCATAAGGAAATTGCTGATTTTAAGACCCTTTTTAAGGATTTCTTCCTTACCCTGCTTCTTAGCTGTGAACCAGATTCTCTTGTAAATTGTTTCAACTGCAAGAGGAACTGCTGAGAAATGCTGAGGATGATATGTTGCGATATCCTTCTGGATATCCTTAAGACCCTTACAAAGGTAGCCCCACTCTGCAAGAAGAGGACTTGCGATAAGTGCACTTGCCCATGAGAAAGTATGGTTAAACGGAAGGAATGCGATAGTATGACTTGCAGTCATAGCACGGCAGGTAGCAATCGCGTTTGATGAAACGTTTTTATGAGAGAGCATAACACCCTTACTCTTACCTGTAGTACCTGATGTATAAACGATGAAAGCGAGGTCATCACCCTTCACTTCCTCTTCAAGGAAGCTCTTGTTACCGGCATCAAGGCTTTCGTGGCCCTTCTTAACGATTTCATCAAAATCTTCCATTTTGATGTACTCTGTGATTACGACCTTATCAGAAGCCTGCATCATCTTGATTGCACTTGCGTAATCCTGAGTGTAGATAATAGCGCTGCATCCGCTTCTCTCCATAAGTTCAGTGAGATCTGCATCAGGAAGCTTGGCGTCAAGAGGTACACAAGTGAGTCTTGACATACCGCAAGCGTAGTAGCAGATTGCCCAGTAGTAGCTGTTTTCGCTGAGGATAGCTACTTTCTTGCCTGCCATACCGCAATCGTAAAGATATTGGCCGATACCTGTTGCATCATGGAAAGTCTCGTTGAAGCACTTTTCCTTAACTTTACCTTCGAAATCATTGTAAACAAGGTGTCTTTTATTTCCACCTTTTTTTGCACCGTAAAGAACGATTTCCTTGAGTGTATCCATATCAGGGAAATCACCGTAATTAGTATAACTTACTTTAGTTTTCGTTTTCGCCATTTTATTTACTCCGTTCCATTATTACAAAATGCCACTACGCAACATTTCAGTTTAAAAGTGTATATTTTCTTTTTTGCGAAAATGTCTAATATTTATGAACAAATTGTTAACAAGGTGTATTTTCGTTAATTTTCATCTTGACAATTTATTCTCGCAGTAATACAATTATATCAATATCTGAAATCGTTGATGCAGAAGGCTGTTTCAGGCGGATTTTCCAGAGAGCCGTGCGTACGGTGAAAGCACGGTATTATCTGCGATTCAGTTACCACTGCGGAGAGCGTTCCGAAATAAGGAATGACGTCCTGCCACGTTACGGCAATCAAAGTGGCGGTCTTGTGCCGCAATCCGGGTGGAACCGTGGAGTTTTATGCTTCATCCCTTTTGTTAGGGATGGAGCTTTTTTGTTTTTTTCGGTCCCACTCACCAAACAAAACTACAATACTCTGAGGAGGAAAAATTATGGTAAAAGTAACACTCAAAGGCGATGTCGTTAAAGAATTTGATAACGGCATTACGGCTGCAGAAGTTGCAAAAAATCTTGGTATGGGTCTTTATAAGGCTGCTTGTCTTTGCAAGATAAACGGCGAATACGCTGACCTTCGTTCCGCTATCAACGAAGACTGTTCTCTCGAAATCCTTACTTTTGACGATGACGAAGAAGCAAAGAAGGCATTCAGACACACAGCTTCGCATATTATGGCTCAGGCTGTAAAAAGACTTTATCCCGAAGCTAAGCTTGCAATCGGTCCTGCTATTGCAAACGGCTTCTATTACGATTTCGATGTTGACAAGGCATTCTCACCCGAGGATCTTGAAAAAATCGAAGCAGAGATGAAAAAGATCGTCAAGGAAGCTCTTCCGCTTGAGAAGTTTGAGCTTGATCCCGAAGAAGCTATCGCAATGATGGAAGAAAAAGGCGAAATCTATAAGATTGAGCTTATCAAGGAGCATGCTGACAAGGGCGAAAAGATTTCATTCTTCAAGCAGGGCGAATTCGTAGAGCTTTGCGCAGGTCCTCACATCCCCGATACAAGCAGAGTAAAAGCTTACAAGCTTACATCCTGCACGGGTGCTTACTGGCGCGGCGACTCAACAAAGAAGATGCTCCAGAGAATTTACGCAACAGCTTTCACAAAGAAGGACGAGATGGAAGAATATCTTGCATCTGTTGAGGAAGCAAAGAAGCGCGACCACAACAAGCTCGGCCGTGAGCTTGAAATCTTCACAACAAATGAGCTTATCGGTCAGGGTCTTCCGATTCTTCTTCCGAAGGGCGCAAGAATCATCCAGCTTATGCAGCGTTTCATCGAGGATGAGGAGCAGAGAAGAGGCTGGCAGCTCACAAAAACACCTTATATGGCTAAGAGTGACCTTTATAAAGTTTCAGGCCACTGGGATCATTACAAAGACGGTATGTTCGTTCTCGGCGACGAGGAGAAGGATGACGAAGTTTTTGCTCTTCGTCCGATGACTTGTCCGTTCCAGTATCAGGCATACCTCAACCGTCCGCGTTCATACCGTGACCTCCCCCTTCGTTACAACGAGACATCCACTCTTTTCCGTAACGAAGCATCAGGTGAAATGCACGGCCTTATCCGTGTCCGCCAGTTTACAATTTCTGAAGGTCATCTTATGTGCCGTCCCGACCAGCTCGAAGAAGAGTTCAAGGGCTGTCTTGAGCTTGCAGTTTACTGCCTTAAGACTCTCGGTCTTTACGAGGATGTTTCATACAGATTCTCACAGTGGGATCCGGCAGACACAGAAAAATACATCGGCACTCCCGAGCAATGGGATGAGGCTCAGGGCGTTATGAAGAAGATCCTTGATCACCTTGAAATCCCGTACAAAATCGGCGTCGGTGAGGCTGCTTTCTACGGACCGAAGCTTGACATTCAGATCAAGAACGTATTCGGCAAGGAAGATACACTCATCACAATCCAGATTGACCAGATGCTTGCTGAGAAATTCGGCATGGAATACACAGATTCAGACGGAAACAAGAAGAATCCGTACATCATCCACCGTACATCAATCGGTTGCTACGAAAGAACACTCGCTCTTCTTATTGAAAAATATGCAGGCGCTTTCCCCGTATGGCTTGCTCCGACTCAGGTTAAGCTTCTTCCGATCGCGGACAGACATCACGACTACGCTTACGAAGTTATGGCTAAGCTTGAAGCTGCAGGCATCCGTTGCGAAGTTGACACAAGAAGTGAAAAGATCGGCTACAAGATCCGTGAAGCACAGCTCGAGAAAGTTCCTTATATGCTTCTTATGGGCGACAAGGACATCGAAGCAGGTTGCGTTTCAGTACGTAAACGCGGTGAAGGCGATATCGGCGCTATGGGCGTTGACGAGTTTGTTAACCTCGTTGTTGAACAGACAAAGTCAAGAGTTATTTTCTAAGAGAGGTACCTTCTGATGTCTATACAAGCAGGCAGAGAGTATTTAAAGCAGTTCGGCCTTGAAGACAAGGTTCTTGAATTTGATGTTTCCAGCGCAACAGTTGAGCTTGCCGCTCAGGCTGTTGGCGTTGAGGGAAAACGGATTGCAAAAACTCTTTCATTCAAAATCGGTGAAGATCCGATCCTTATCCTCGCTGCAGGCGACGCTAAGGTTGACAACAAAAAATACAAAACAACTTTTTCCGCCAAAGCAAAAATGCTTACTCCCGACGAGGTGGTCGAGCTTATCGGCCACGCGATCGGCGGTGTTTGTCCTTTCGGTATAAAAGACGGAGTGAAGACTTATCTTGACGAATCCCTTAAAAGATTTGAAACAGTCTTCCCAGCCGTCGGAAGTTCAAACAGTGCGATCGAAATGACACCCACAGACCTTGAGAAATATGCCCAGAACTATATCGGTTGGGTTGACGTCTGCAAAGGATGGCAGGAAGAAGAATAAAGGAGATTTAATATGTCTGACTTTCGTTTTGGTTTTACAAGAGACTTCAATGATGCCGAAACCGTAAAAAACGTCGGTTCTGATTATCAGGAAGTGAATCTCACCAATTTATCAGCTCTCTCTTACGAGGAAATTGATAAGCTTGTTGCCGATGCAGCCGTAAACGGGTACTCATACGAAGTTGCAAACTGTATGATCCCCGGAGAATACAAGTTCACGGTTGACTCTCCCGATTACAAGGCAATCAACGAGTATCTGAACAGAGCGTTTGATAAAGCTCAGCGTCTCGGAGTTAAAATCGCTGTTATGGGTTCCTCGGGTGCGCGAAACTTTCCTGAAGGCGTCAGCTATGACACGGCTTTTGAAAGACTTGTTTATTTCCTGAAGAACCACGTTGTTCCGATGTGTGAAAAGTACAACATCGTTTGCGCTCTCGAAAACCTTTCCTACGGAGAGAGTAATATCCTTAATACAATTGATGAATCCTTGAAGGTTGTTGATGCTGTCGGCAGTCCGTTTGTAAAGAGCCTTGTTGACTTTTATCATTTCGGATATAACAAAGACAACTTTGATTCAATCAGAAAAGCAAAAGATCACATCGTACACATACACGTTGCGAGCGTTATTAACAACAGACAATATCCCGCTCCCGATGACGGCGAAGATTACAGCGTTATACTTGACCTTCTTCGTGAAATCGGATATGACAAACGAGAAGCACGAATCAGCTTTGAAGCACGTGTACCTGACGGTAAAACTTTTGCTGAATGTGCTGAAGAAAGCCTTTGTGTTTTCAAAAATCTTTAATATCAAGGTGATACCTATGAAATATGCAGTAATTTTATATGACGGTATGGCTGACTATCCCGTACCGGCACTTGACAATAAGACGCCGATGATGCTTGCAAAGAAGCCGAACTTCGACCGTCTTGCACAGAAAGGCGAAGTAGGTCTTGTACGCACTGTTGCTGAAGGTCTTAAACCCGGCAGCGACGTTGCAAACCTCAGCGTTATGGGTTACGACCCGATGAAATATTACACAGGCCGTTCCCCTCTTGAGGCTGTAAGCATCGGCGTTAAGATGGCTGACGATGACATTGCACTCCGTTGCAACCTTGTCACACTTTCTGACGAGGAAAACTATGACGACAAAACAATGGTAGACTACTCTGCAGGCGATATTTCCAGCGCTGATGCGGCTGAAATTATCAAAACCGTGCAGGAGCATTTCGGCAACGAAGAGTTTACATTCTACAACGGCGTAAGCTACCGCCATTGCCTTATTCATCACGGAGGCACGGTAGAGCTCGGTAATATGACACCTCCGCACGACATTTCTGACAGAGTGGTCGGTCCTTATATTTCGACAGCTCCGACAGCTGAAAAGCTTGTTGAGCTTATGAGAAAAAGCTATGATCTTCTTAAGGATCATCCCGTAAACAAGAGAAGAATTGCAGAGGGCAAGCGCCCTGCGAACTCAATCTGGCTCTGGGGCGAAGGAAAAAAGCCTATGCTTCCCCTCTTCACGGATCTTTACGGCATCAAGGGTTCCGTGATTTCAGCAGTTGACCTCCTTAAGGGTATCGGCATTGCAGCAGGTATGAACACTCCTGAAGTTGAAGGAGCAACAGGTTACATCGACACAAACTTTGAGGGCAAAGCAAACGCTGCCGTTGAAGAGCTTAAAAACGGTGCGGACCTTGTTTACGTTCACATTGAAGCTCCCGACGAGTGCGGACACAGAAACGAGCCTGAAAACAAGGTAAGAGCGATTGAGCTTATCGACGAAAAGGTGCTTCCGATCATCCTTAACGGTCTTGAAGAAATCGGCGACGATTATAAGATTATGATTCTCCCCGACCATCCGACACCGATCGTCACAAAAACTCACGCAAGCGATCCCGTTCCCTATATGATTTACAAAAAGTCAGCTGAAAAAGACAGTGGTGTTGAATCAATCAACGAAGATACGGCAAAAGCAACAGGTGTTTATGTAGACTTCGGACCGTCAATGATGAAAAAGTTTATCGAGGAATGATTTTATGAAAATGAGAATGCCCTCTATTCCGCTTATTACGGTTGATCCTTATTTTTCGGTATGGACAGATAATATCAACGAAAAGCCGACAACCCATTGGACAGCGGCTGAAAACAATATCATCGGCTATGTTACGGTTGACGGCAAGGTTCTGCGTTTCCTCGGTGACGATGATGACCGTGAAAAAATGAACGTTGTAAGCGTTGACGCCGATACGTTTTCCACAACGGCTGTTTATGAGGATGCAGGCATCCGTCTTACAGCGAAATTCACCTCACCGATGCTTGTTGAGGACCTGTACTACGCTTCACGTCCCGTTTCTTACCTCAAGCTTTCATACGAAAGCATTGACGGCAACGAGCACAAGGTAAGAGCTAAAGTTTACGTTACAGAAGAGCTTGTACTCAACAAGGCAGGAGAAGGCAGAGCTTGTTCAAAAGACGTTAACATCGACGGTGTTTCCTGCGTAAGAATCGGCAGCGGTGCGCAGAAAGTACTCTGGAGAAGCGGCGACGACGTGCGAATCGACTGGGGTTACTGTTACCTCGCAGTTGACGGTGAAGCTGAAACAGGCAACGCCGTTATCGAAGGTCTTTACTCTGTTTACGCAGAAGCTGAGATTGAAAAGGAAAAGCTTTTCCTCTTCGCTTATGACGATATTGACGGTATGGTTTATTTCGGCGAAAGCCTTAAGGCTTACTGGAAGAACAACGGCAAGACAATCGAAGAAGCTATCAAAGAAGCGGCTGACGAATACGACGAGCTTCTTGCAAGATGTAATGCTTTTTCAGATAAACTTATTACCGAGGCAACTGCAAAGGGCGGAGAAAAGTACGCTGAGCTGCTTGCACTCGCTTACCGTCAGGTTATGGCCGCACACAAGCTCGTTGTTGATAAAGACGGAAACAATCTTTACATTTCAAAAGAGTGTTTTTCAAACGGCTGTGCCGCTACTGTTGACGTAACTTATCCGAGTGCACCGATGTACCTTCTTTACAATACAGGGCTCCTTAAAGGTATGCTTCGTCCGATTTTCCGCTATGCAACATCTGACGCTTGGGAATACGACTTTGCTCCGCACGACGTAGGTCAGTATCCTCTCGTTAACGGCCAGGTTTACGGCAACAATGAGCTCAAATGGCAGATGCCCGTTGAGGAATGCGGAAATATGATTATCCTTGTTTCCGCAATCTGCAAGGCGGACAACGACTTCTCCTTTGCAAAAGATAATTTTGAGATTCTTGAAAAGTGGAGCAAGTACCTTGTCAAATACGGCAAGGATCCTGAGCATCAGCTTTGCACAGACGACTTTGCAGGTCATCTTGCTCACAACTGCAATCTTTCGCTCAAGGCTATTATGGGTATGGCAGGTTTTGCCGATATACTCAGAAACCTCGGCAAAGAAAATGAAGCAGATGAGCTTTTTGCAATCGCAAAAGAATATGCAGATTCGTTCATTGAAAACGCAAAAAATGAAGATGGCAGCTACCGTCTTGCTTATGACCGTCCCGGTACATTCAGCCTTAAATACAACTCCGTATGGGATAAGATCTGGAAAACAGGACTCTTCCCTGATGAGTTCTTTAAAGCTGAAATTGAGCGATACAAGAAGGAAGCACTCCCCTACGGTGTGCCCCTTGATTCAAGAGAAAAGTATACAAAATCAGACTGGCTTGTATGGGTTGCAACACTTGCAGACAGCAAAGAAGATTTTGAATTTTTCGTATCGCTTCTCTGGAACGCTTACAACACAATGCGTACAAGAGTGCCTATGACAGACTGGTACTACACGGACACATCCGAAATGGTCGGTTTCAGACACCGTACCGTTCAGGGTGGACTTTTCATAAAGCTTATGCTTGGCTGATTTAACGGTATAATAAAAGTGACACATTCGTTTTATTTTCGGATGTGTCACTTTTTTGTTGTAAAGATTATTGTTTTGATATATAATTATGTCAACGTTACAAGCCAAAGGAGTTTTCAGCAATGAACGGAAAAATAAAAGAACGTGAGGCGAAAGAACTTTCCCGCCTCAACAAGGTAAAGGCCAAAGGTACTTACAAATGGTACTTTTTCGTTCTGCTTTTACTGATTGCGATTGTAAATATCCTTGATGAAGTTACAAGTAACCTCACCGTTACGGTGCAGTCTTCTTTTGTTACGGAATTTTTTGTCAACAATCCGTTTTTAGGCAAATTCTATACTTTTGAAGAAGGTCTTGCGCTTCACTCGACAATCGGTGTGGTTACCTACGTTTTCGGAATTATCACACCATTCTACAAGGCACTTGCGGACAAATGGGGGCGCAAACCTCTTTTTGCAATCTCAACGCTCGGTATGGCCGCAGGACTTTTTGTAATTCACCTTTCTTCAAGCTACATAATGTTCCTTGTCGGTTTTGCGATAATCAGCTTCTTTATGGGACACGATATCCAGATTATCTACATTCTTGAAGAAGCTCCCGACAGACACCGCGCAAAAATTTACAGTTTCCTTAAAAGCTTTGGTATTCTCGGCGTTATACTTATTCCGACGCTAAGAGACCTTCTTATGGGCGATGACCCGACAAAATGGCGCGATATTTTCCTTGTTCCCGCGCTCCTCGGATTCCTTGCAGTACTCCTTGTTCTTCTCTTTGCAAAGGACACAAAGGTATTCATCAATGAGCGCATTGCTTACCTTTCACGTCCCTACGAAGAGAGGCAGAAAGAAAAAGAACAGAAAAAGCTGCAAAAAGAAGCCCAGAGAAATCAGTCAGGCGTATTCAACGGAGTAAAATATATCTTTTCAAACAAAGATACAAAAAGCCTGATTATTTCTCATATCATTTTCGACTCCGCAATGCCTGCAATCGCTCTTTATTTCGAATCAGCTATGCACAAGGTCGGAATGAGTACGAGCGAGATTACAAAAGCTCTTTTTATGGTTCCTGTGATTTATGCAACGATAACCTTCCTTTCAGGTTTTATTGCTGACAAATTCGGACGAAAGGCAACTGTTACAGGTTTTTCAATCACTTGTATCGCAGGGTATTCACTGTTCGTTGCAGGTATACTTCTCGGTTGGAATCCGTACCTGATCGGCTCGTTTGCAGGACTTTATCAGGGTTCATACTGGATCGGCAGAGATTACATGAACGTTATGATGACCGAAAAAGTTCCGACGGACATCCGCGCTTCAGTCGTCGGTGCTGAAGGACTTCTTGTTATAATCGGTCTTGTTGTCGGCTATGCCCTTGCCGTCGTCGGAATGACGATCTTCCCGATCTGGTGGGTATGCCTTGCAATTTCTGTTGTTGCAGTCGGAATTGCCGCTGTGATGTTTACTGCAAAAGTAAAAGAAACTAAGGGTGTTAACCTCGACACGATAGAATGATATAATAAAAGCAGACATTGGTTGAATGTCTGCTTTTCGTTTAATTTATGAAATTTGATTGTTGCTTATTGATTACATAGAATTAATCGTGCATTGTTCCAATTCCCTCAGTTGCAAAAATTTTGTATAAAACCCCATCTGAAATATATTCATATGAACTATTGGAATCGGGGTTTTTTATTAATCGATGCAAGGCAATTGTGCGTATTCCTAACTCATCAGGGGCGAAAGAATTATCTGTTTCAACTGTCAACGAAAGTGAGAAAACTCCTTTAGTTGTAATTATTGTATAGTTTTGATTGTTCTGTTTTAAGGATTTTCCGTTTCCATCACTTTCATAGTATCCACCAAACTTTTTCCATTCAATACTTTCAATATCACCTTCAATTAAAGAAAGCATATTGTTTATTTCACCTGTAAGGTCATCAAAATTATCTTTGATGTTTTTACACATAACTGCTTCTATTGCTGACGCATCTTTGTTTTCAACTGCATAAATTACTGCCTCTGCAACTTCTTCGTTGCTGACAGTCTTTTTCTCACTGAAAAACGGGAAGATTGCCATAATAATTGACATAAAGAATGCGATGATTTTTGCGAACATAATTTTTGCCTCCTTAAAAATTACAAAAATATTTACACTCTCATTTTATCACTAATTCAAAAAATGTCAATGTTGCTTTAACTTGTCAGCCTTAATAATATTGTCGCTTTTTTCAATAATTTTGCATTTCTTAAATAATAAATAAGAGATAATAATGATAGACAATAAAACAAAACTGCTTGTACTCTTTAGTGCAAGCAGTTTTTAATCACTTTTTGTTTACGTTATAAAGACCGTATTTCTTTTTTATCTTCGGAAACATTGTGGAATAGAAAACAACAGTCAAAAAAGTTTTTGCCGCTCCCCATACGTTGACAACAGCATTTTTTATACCGCCTTCGGCAAAGTGAGAAAGCACATCAATCGCTTTTGATATAAACATATTTTTCGATGCTGCTTCTTTCTTTTTCCTTGTAAACGTTATCCAGTCGAAATAGCTTTTTACAACTTTGAGATCACGGTCAGAAATTTTCGAATAATTCTGCGAAAGACTTTGTATCTGATGCGATGCCTTTGACGACAAAAATGTTTCGTCCATATCGATTATATTATTTTCAATGAGTTCGTTACCCATCGGAGTTTTCGGAATTACTACATAATAGTTAAACAGGAAGGCATCGACATTCAGCGTCAGCGCAAACTCAACCGTTTCTTTCAGCTGTTTTTCAGTTTCATCAGGGAAACCGATTATAAACGAGCCGAAAGTACTTATGCCGACCTGCGTGCACATATCGACAAAATTTCTGATAACTTCCTTATCCATCGGTTTGTTTATGCGTTTACGGGTTTCTTCGCTACCCGTCTCAAGACCAAGCATAAGCCAACGGCAACCCGAATCGTACATTTTCCTTAGCTTTTTGATATCCTTGTACGCATCGGCACGGGTTTCAGCACCCCAGAAAAACTTCAGATTATTCTGAGTTCTGAATCGCGTAATTTCTTCTACCTCCCCATCATCGAGCAGAAGAAGCTCGTCGGAAAAATTGACACCGTCAAGCCCGTATTTTTCTTCGAGATATTTTATTTCTTCAAGAACATAGCGGATCGGACGTTTTCTGTGCTGAGAATTATAAAACATCGTATTGTAGCAATATGTACATTTAAAAGGACAGCCTCTTGAAGTGTACATATAAAGCATTTTTTCACAATGCGGGAACTTTCTGAAGCACTTTTCAACGTTTATAAGATCCCAGTCAATCTTCGGGATTGCCTCAAGATCCGAGTCGTTGACATTTGGAGTTGTAGCAACCCCTGACCCGTTCATAAAAGTCAGACCCGAAACCGACGTAAAATCTTTATTGTTTCGGATTTCTTCAATAAGGCGCCTGAGCTTTGTTTCTGTTTCGCCAGTAATAACAAAATCAGCGTATCCGTTGCCGACAATCTGCTCCGAAAAAGCAGCGGCAACAACCTCGCCCCAGACAACGGTACATCCGTTATTCTTTGCAAGGACTGAAATTTCCATTGCATCCTTCAGAGATGCCGTGGGCGGAGCATAGAGCATAACAAGTTGAGGCTTAAAGGAAGCAAAAACCTTTTCTGCCTTTCGGAAATCAACACATCGGTCAAAAACAAGCACTTCGTGGCCAAGGGATTTCATATATGATGCTGTTACCATTAAGCTTCTGCAAACAGGATACGTTGTTCCTCTTATCATAAATCCTGCAGAAGGCTGAACAAACATAATTCTCATTATAAGTCTCACCTTGTTTTAATTTTTTTCTTTATATCAACCGCTCCGTTGGGACAAACCTCGTCACAGCAAAGGCATCCGATACACAGCTTTTTATTGAGTACAATCTTTTTATTTTCAATCTTAAGTGCACGCTTCGGGCAGGTAACAATACACTTTTTGCAAAGCACACAATTTTCGTTCATCTGCGGATAGCTCATCAGAACAGCCGCAACTGCTTTTTCGGCAAGAGTTTTAGTTTTTGCCGTCAGCTTACCGAGTCCTGAAGTCGCACTGAATGAAGCAGGCAATAAAATCGGTTTATCAATTTTAAAATCAGTATCGCCGATCTTCTCGCCATGACGGTTAATGAGCCCCTTTTGCTTTGACGCTGAAACCGTGGCTACTAAATCCTCGTGAATTCCCAGCAGTTCCAAAATAAAAGCATCAAGTCCGAAAACATCGCACGAAGAGAAAGTCAAGCCTAAATGTCTTTTCTTGCCGTTGGTCGGTCCGTTACCTTCCATTATGTCGATAGCATCTACGATAGTAAAATCGGGCTTTACCGTCTGCGCAAGCTCAACGAGCATATTAGAAAAATCCTTTATCGCAGGATATTTCGCATGGAAAGCAGGTTTCTGCAATCCGGGTATAGAACCGAAAAGATTTTTGACACCCGCAGTAATGCAAGTCATATTGTGCGTTTTAAGCTTCGGAACATTAATGATATAATCCGCATCACTGATAGCATTAATGATATTGAATTTTGGATTCACACTTCCGTTAGGGGAAGCAACGTCACTGCTTTCAAAATCCGTATTCAGCATTGCAAACTCCGACAAAAATGAATATCCTGTTTTTTCGTATACATCAACCATTTCAGAAAATAACAGCAATGCGCCACCGGGACAGTCGGCAACGGTAATATCCTCAACTCCGATTTGTTTTAAATATTTTATAATCGCAAAAACAAACCGAGGGTTTGTCGTTACTGAAAACGCCGCATCTTTATCCGCAACGAGATTGGGTTTGAGAAGAACCTTTGCCCCGTGAGGTATTTTAGATTTTATATCGTGCGCTTCAAAGTGCTTTGACACCGTTTCAAAAAGGACTTCGTCCTCATAATTATCTGCTTTAAAAACAGCATAAGTATTCATAAAAAGCTCACCATTTTCTGAATCAGAATATTCAAGAATGCTAAAAAACGGCATAATAAAAATTATGCCGTTTAGAAGTTATTACATACCTACACTCTTCTGAAGAATTACAAGAGCATCAAGGCTGTTGATTTTATTGTCGCTGTTCATATCTGCAACAGTAATCTGTGCAGAAGTAAGTGTGATTAATTTTACTGAATGCTGTAAAACCATAAGAGCGTCTGTTGAGTTAATCTTCTTATCTGAGTTAACATCACCCTTTGAAACAGACGGTTCATCTTCAACAATGTTTATTTTATATGTTGCGTAAACATCGTATGCTTCAAGGAAATAAACTTCGATTATATTTTCACCAAGCTTGAATTCTCCGCCCTGCGGTGAAAAATAAATGTTCTGCTCTACAACACCGTTGCTATGCTTAGTTTCTTTGTATGCAATGTTCTTGGTTTTGCCGTCGCTGTAAGTAACCTTAACTACAAGGCCGTTCATATCGAGCATTCCTCTGTCCTGATAACGTGAGAAATATCCGCCCTGATGCATAAAGGAAATATTTTTCTCATCAGGAGTAAATTCGCCGAATCCTTCTCCTTCAGGATAGGTCCAATGGCCGTAATCCCAATCCGTACCCTTGACAAACGTTGTCTTTGTCGGCACCGTTACAACTTCGATTTTCTTGATTGATGCAGCTGAACTGTTAAAGGTGAAAAGTGATGACATAATCACAAGCACCATAAAAACAGAAATAATTCTGCTGAACTTTTTCATATATTAATTCCTCCGTAATTAGATCTTGTTTTATTATAATATTATTATTCACAAAAGTCAAATACTTATATCCCGCTCAGGTCAAAATCAGGTATAAACTCAGTTGATGACGAATCAATTTCCTGAATAAAAACATCCTCAAAGCCCAATTTCTCCGCATAATCAAGCACCATATCGTATTCCCTGACACTTAACTTACGGTTGATTGTCGGATACTCCGAGGCTTTTCCGCAGGGTGTGTACTGGCTCATAAGGCTGAGCACGGTATCTTCAGGAAGATTTGCTTTTATCCAATCCATAACCCTCATCGCCTGGCTGACATTACCCGGTAAAACAAGGTGGCGGATAATCAGCCCCTTCTGCATTATGCCGTATTCATCAAACACATTGCCGCCAACCTGTCTCTGCATTTCAAGCACCGCTTCGGATGCGACAGAAAAATAATTTTCAGCTCCGCTGTACTTTTTCGCAACAGATTCGCTTACATATTTAATATCCGCAAGATATATGTCTGCAAGACCGTCAAGCTTTTGGAGGCTTTCAACGCTGTCGTATCCGCCCGTATTCCAGACTACGGGAATCTGCGGTTTATACTTTTTCAGAGTCTGAGAGAGTTGGTGAGAATAATGCGTCGGATTCACAAGGTTAATATTATGTGCGCCCTGTGCTTCAAGCTCTTTGAAAATTTCAATCAATCTTTCTTCAGAAATCTCTTTGCCGAAAGCATTCCTGCTGATTTCAAAATTCTGGCAGAAAACGCATTTAAGAGAACAGCCTGAAAAGAAAACCGTTCCGCTCCCCTTTTCTCCGCTGATGCACGGTTCTTCCCAGAAATGAAGAGCCGCCCTTGCAAGCTTATATTTTTCGGGAGCACCGCAAACGCCTGTTTTTTGTTCACGGTCTATATTACATTTTCGCGGACACGAATTACAAATAAACATACTTACACCCCGAC
The DNA here is from genome assembly GCA_017625835.1 of Clostridia bacterium. GTDB lineage: Bacteria > Bacillota > Clostridia > Oscillospirales > Acutalibacteraceae > CAG-488. The sequence continues at coordinate 43,927 of JAGAKF010000049.1, read as the reverse complement.
AGCTATTATATCACAAAAAATTTACTTGTCTATAAGTTAGCCGTATGGTATAATATTATTTAATCTATAACCGAGGTGCAATTTTATGAAAAAGATATTATGTTTAGTTTTATGTATGGCATTTGTACTCACAGCTTTCGTTGGTTGCGGTGCAGACAAGGAGTCTGAACCAAGCACAACCCCGACACAGAGTACTGCAGCTGTCCGCCACGTTGAAATGGTTATCAAGGACTACGGCACACTTAAAATCGAGCTCTATCCCGACCAGGCTCCGATAACCGTAGCAAACTTTATTGAGCTCGCTGAAAGCGGATTTTATGACGGTATCGGAATGCACCGTTATGTTGAAGACTTTGTTCTTCAGGGCGGCGACCCCGACGGTGACGGCAGAGGCGGTTCAGAAAAAACAATCAAGGGCGAATTTGAAATCAACGGTGTGCAGAATAATATAAAGCACAAGCGCGGTGTCATTTCGATGGCACGTACACCCGTAGATTATGATAGCGCATCATCACAGTTTTTCATCTGCCTTAATGATATGACCGCAAGCGGTCTTGACAGACAGTATGCTGCTTTCGGCTGTATCACAGAAGGTATGGATATCGTTGATAAAATCTGCGAAAACACACCTGTTTCTGATTCTATTCCTGAAGACCAGAGGCCTGTAATTGAAACAATCAAAGTAATTGACTAAGGGGTGCTTCTTTTGAGCAGTCTTGACTATCTTAACAGAGTCTATTTAAGGATTGACCTTGACAGAATCTGTAACAACACAAAAAAAATAATAGAAAAAGTCGGCAAAGATACAAAGGTTATGCCCGTTGTAAAAGCAGACGCTTACGGTCACGGTGCGATTGAGGTTACAAAAGCGCTCAGCGAAATCGGCACCTACGGTTTCGCCGTTGCGACTGTCGGAGAAGCGCTTGCTTTAAGACGTGCAGGTATTACGAAGCCCATTCTGATTCTCGACTTTGTTTTCCCGAATCAGTTTGAAACAATTATCCGTAACGACATAATGCTCACCGTTTTCCAGTACGGCATCGCAAAAAGCCTTAACGAAGCGGCAAAGCTGATGGATACAACGGCACATATCCACATCAAGGTTGATACGGGTATGGGCAGAATCGGATATATCCCGAACGACGAAAGCATTGAAGAAATCCGACGTATTTCTGAACTTTCAAATATTGCAATTGACGGAATTTTCACTCACTTTGCCTGTGCTGATTTTGAGGATAAAACTTCAATGAACGCTCAGCGTGCTCTTTTCAAAGATTTCGTTGAAAAGCTTGAGGCTCTCGGGATAAATATTCCTATAAAGCATATCTGCAACAGCGCAGCTATTATTGACGTGCAGGATGATTTTCTCAATATGGTCCGTAGCGGTATTATCACTTACGGTCTTTACCCTTCCGATGAAGTTAAAAAGGAAAATCTTGACATCAAACCCGCTATGGAGCTTCACAGTGTCGTAATTAACGTCAAAACCATCAACAAAGGCGATACTGTAAGCTATGGTTCAACTTACGTTGCTGAAAAACCAACAGTTATAGCAACCATTCCCGTAGGCTATGCCGACGGATATCCCCGACAGCTTTCAAACAAAGGCTCTGTTCTTATTCACGGCAAGCGTGCAAAAATCGTCGGCAGAGTATGTATGGACCAGTTTATGGTTGATGTTACAGATATCCCCGATGTTCTTATCGGTGATAATGTAACGCTTGTCGGCCGCGACGGAGACGATTTTATCTCCTGCGAGGAAATCGGTGAAATCTCGGGCAGATTCAATTACGAGTTCCTTTGCTGCATTACTCGACGCGTACCGAGAGTTTATATCCGCAACGGCAAAACAGTAAAAATCGTTGACTATTTAGAGTGATTTTATGGCACAGAAAACAGAAAAAACAAACGTTATGCGTATCCTGGAGCAGAAAAAAATACCCTATACACCGCACTTTTATCCGCACGGTGAGGGTATTCCGACTGACGGAGTCACTGTTGCAAACTTTGTCGGTAAGGACGTAAGCTCCGTTTATAAAACTCTTGTAACACGCTCCACAAGCAAAAATTATTATGTATTCGTTATACCCGTTGCAGAACATCTTGATTTAAAGAAAGCTGCAAAGGCTGTTAACGAAAAATCCATTGAAATGATAAGACAGGATGAACTTCTGCCTCTGACCGGATACATTCACGGCGGATGCAGTCCCGTCGGGATGAAAAAGCAATTCAGAACGACATTTCATCTTGACGTTACGAAGCTCGAAACAGTTGCCGTAAGCGCAGGTAAGGTCGGAGCACAGATTGAAGTCTCTCCTTCCGCACTGATTAAACTTATCAACGGCAGAACAGCCGACCTTATTTTTTCAGAACAAAAGAATTAAGAAAGTAACCCACAACGGCACCCGCAAGGGTGCCTATTATTGCGTCTATAACAAGATTTCCGTTTATTACAAACGACATTATTATTCCCACAAACAAGCCTATCAAAGCGAAAATAAGGCTGAATTTCGTTGTATTGTTCATATATACACCTCTTTGTAATCACTTGCTGAGAAGCCACCAAAAGCTTGTCGGCAAGTTTTTTGTTTCTTTTGATTATCTTATTACCGAATAAATAAGTTTCTGCTTTTCAACAGGCTCTGACGAGAATTCAATTGCTTCGTTGAATTTCTGCACAGCAGATTCAAACTTTGATTCGTCATTTGCATAAAGAGTAGCTATTGTTTCGCCACCGATTACTTTGTCGCCTGTTTTTGCCTGCAGGATTATTCCCGCTGAAAAATCAAGTTCATCTTCTTTGGTATTTCTTCCTGCTCCGAGCATAAGAGATGCAACACCTATTTTTTCGGCATCCATGTGCTCTATATAGCCGTCTGATTCTGCTTTTATTTCGCACTTATGCTTTGCCTTCGGAAAAAGTGCTGTATCGGCTATCCATTCGGGATTTCCGCCTTGTTCACGCACCATTTCTTTTAATTTTTCAAGCGCGGAACCGTCGGCAATCGCGTCTTTCGCAAGCTCGGTACACGCGTCCTTATCTCTTCCTGTGACAAGAGTAAGCATATTGGAAGCAAGCTCAACGCACACTGTTGTAAGATCCTCTGCACCGTTTCCTTTGAGGGTTTCGACCGCTTCGATTACCTCGAGGGAGTTACCGACTGCATTGCCGAGAGGGATATCCATATTTGTAATAACAGCAACCGTATCTCGTCCTGCTGCTTTACCGATTTTAACCATAGCTTCGGCAAGCTGCTCTGACTCTTCGACACTTTTCATAAAAGCGCCACTGCCTGTTTTAACGTCGAGTACAATTCCCTTTGATCCTGCGGCAAGCTTTTTGCTCATTATACTTGAAGCGATAAGCGGTATGCAGTCAACGGTAGCCGTATCGTTACGCAGAGCATAAAACTTTTTGTCAGCAGGAGCAAGATCCCCCGACTGACCGACAACACAGAGTCCTATTTTATTAACCTGGTTCAGGAATTCATCACCCGAAAGTGTTGTGCGGAAGCCCTCTATGGATTCGAGCTTATCAACAGTACCGCCTGTATGTCCAAGTCCTCTGCCCGACATTTTGGCAACCTTACCGCCAAGTGAAGCAACAATCGGCGTTACAATCAATGTCGTTTTGTCGCCGACTCCGCCTGTGCTGTGCTTGTCTACGGTATATCCTTCAATCTCTGATAAATCTACCATATCGCCTGACTTTGCCATTTCCATTGTGAGGGTGGCGGTTTCTCTTTCGGTCATACCGTTAAAGCATACTGCCATAAGAAGAGCAGTTATCTGATAATCTTTTATTTTACTTCCAACGCTTTCGGCAACAAAGAATCTTATTTCCTCGTCAGTAAGTTCTTCACCGTTACGTTTTTTGTGTATAATATCGTAAATTCGCATTTGATCACCTCTTGGATTCATCTTATACAATATAGCATATTATTTCATAAAAGTAAAACAAAAACAGTCGGATTTTAGTTCAACAAATTCAGGTCTTCGGAACAGATTTGTATGCACGCTTATATATGAAAAAACGTAAAAACCACGGTTTATGCAGGTTGCATAAACCGTGGTTCTGTTTACATTTCGAATTTGCTGTCGGGTTCGGCGGGAAGATTTGTACCGTTAAGGTCGCCGCCTCTTTCAGTGAACATTGAATAGAGCCCCGCCTTTCGCTCATCAGTATAATCATAATGCCAGAGACGGTTAATTTTACCAAAATCTTCAAAAGTTTCGTCGGGTAGAACTTCTATATTCTCCAAGCTATACGGCAACGGTATTTTAACCGTTCCGTCAGAAGTAATATAATGCGCTTTTGCGAGTTCAATTGCCCTTCTGTTTGCTTCAATTCTCGGATATTCCTCGTCAAACTTAATTCGGGTAATCGGGAAAACTGCAACCTCGGCATTCAGATATTCATAAGCTTTCGCCGAAAGGCCCCTGTGTCCGTGGTGCGATATCTGCACAACGTCGCACTTAAGAGTTTCGCCGTATCTCTTTTCAAGCTCAACGGAAGACAACACGCTTGCATCACCGGGAATGAAAACTTTTGAACCCTCAGCCGTCATCATTACCATACACGACGAATCGTTGTAATCGGTAATCTTATTCGGATAAATATCCTCGTGTGTGCCGAGAACATCAAAGGTAAGATTTCTTATATGAAAACGCTGACCCGTGTGAATCTTATATGTCGGAATATCTGTTTCCGAAAGCATTTTAAAAAGCTTTTTGGAAAGCATAACCTCTTCCCTTGTCCATTCAGTGTGTGCGTAATATGTATCGGGGATAAGGTTAGAGTAGATACCTTCGATAACCGTGTCATAGCAATTATAACGAAGGTAATCCATAAACTTTGAAATATGGTCAGAATGAGCGTGAGTAAGAAGCCAACCGTTTACGACAACCTTCTGCCCCTCGGGAGTACGCTCACGCATAAACTTGTAGATTCTGTCGTTGTCGTTGAACTGCATATAGTGGCCACTGTCCACAACAAAAAAGCTATTATCAGGACACTGTACAAGCAGGCACATTCCGCAGTCGATAAGAGCCTGATCGCTTTCGAATCCGTAAAACACTGTTTCGCCTGAGCCTTCACACTCTGTTTTTTCGAAGCATGGTGTTCTTTTATCCTCGCTGACCGCAACTCTTAAAACTGAGTCGCAGGGAGTAAAAAATGCATTAATCTGCACCGATCCTACAAGGCAGGTATATAAATTGCCGTTGTTTTCCGTTTTCTGTAAAACTTTGAATCCGTCGTTTTCAAGAGCAGAAATCCAGCTTTCGTACTCCTCCTTCGTAACACTGCGATAAAGCTTCATAAAGCAGTTTTCACGGCAATCATAAATTGGTTCGTCAGCCTGCATTCTCGGCTGTCTGAATTTTTCAAATAATGCTTCCATTTTTTAACCCTCTTTATTTGCGCTGCTCTTCTTTTTGATTATAACAATAACAGCACCTGCAATAACGGCAACAGCAACAACACAGACGACGATAATTGCAGCCGTATTCGGTTCTTTTCCGTCGGTTGAATCCTGAGATTCCGCTTGCGCATCTGTCTGCAGTTCTGTATTGTTTTCGGTCAACTCGGTTGTTGATCCTGAATCCTCAGTTGACGCTACCGTAGCATCTGTGCTTGCAGTACTTGAAGCAACAGTTGATTTATCAGATTCTGTGGTTGCACCAAGATCCGTTGTTACCGAAGTCTCGATCGCCTGGAAATTGTTATCAGCGCAGTTTGTAATTTCAATCACAACATCTTTGGCTGTAAGCTTTTCTTTTTCAAGCTTAGCAACTGTGATTTCAAAAAGAGCGCTCGCTTTAACATTACGGTAACCGGGAATCATTGCAACCGTAACCATAGCCGGTGTCGTCTCGACATTAGCCTGAGATATCGCTGCATCAGCCTGCTGTTTGAAATTAATCAGTCCCTGACCGTCAACAATCGCAGTAACCTTTGCCTTCTTTTCATTTGTAACAACATTGAAGTCAAGAGCAGAGAACGGTGTTCCTCCCTCGAAATCAAGAACAAAAACTGCCTGAGAATCGTTTTCAGAAACAAGCTTAAGATTAAACTTTGAAAGGTTTTCCGCCGATGCAGTAACCACAGACAGCATCAACAAAACACACACGGAAATTAAAGATAATATTCTCTTCATAGCAAAACCTCCTGAATGAATACACACAGTATAACACAGTTCAGCCGCATTTACAAGACAAAACGGACAGCACAAAGCCGTCCGTCTTTACGATAAATTATCGCTTTTAAAAATCTTACTTAAAATACATAAACAACTGGCATTTGATCATTCCGTTATAAAGCTTGCGGCGCTTGTCAGCCTTACGGCCGAATTCCTTTTCGAACTCCTCTGACGGACTGATAACATAATATGCCCAACCGTGCTTCTGCACAAACTTTTCACCCATAAGCTTATAAAGCTTCTGTGCTTCGCTTATATCCAGCAAACGCTCACCGTACGGCGGGTTGCAGATAAGAGTACCCTTCTCGCTCTGCGGTCTGAAATCGCGAAGATCGCACTTTTCAAACTTAATCTTTCTTTCAACTCCTGCACGCTTGGCATTCACTCTTGCGATTTCGAGAGCTGATTCGTCAATATCCGAACCGTAGGCAACAAAGTCCATGTCATAATTTACAAGATCACGTGCGCGCTGACGCTCTTCTGCCCAGACGTATTCGGGGATAACGTCCCAACGCTCTGCGGAGAAGTTACGGTTAACACCCGGTGCAATATTGTGAACCATCATTGCGCCCTCGATAAGGATCGTACCGCTACCGCACATCGGATCGTAAAGTGTGTGGTAAGGGCGAAGTCTTGCAAGATTGCAAAGCGAAGCCGCAAGAGTTTCCTTAAGCGGTGCAGCATTTGCTTCAAGACGGTAACCGCGCTTATGGAGTCCCATTCCCGAAGTATCAAGAAGGAGACTTACCTTATCCTTCATTATTGAAAACTGAATCTGATGAACAGGTCCCGTTTCGTCAAACCAGCTTATTTTATATTTTGACTTCAGTCTTTCAACGACTGCCTTTTTGATGATCGACTGGCAATCGCTTACGCTGAACAATGTTGAATTGATTGAATAACCTTTGACGGGAAATGCATCTTCCTCGCCGATCCATTCTTCCCACGGCAAAGCCTTTGTTCCCTGAAAAAGCTCTTCAAAGCTTCTTGCATAAAAATCGCCGACAAGAATCTGTATTCTTTCGGAATATCTTGAGCAGATGTTTGCTCTTGCAAGCAGGTTTTCATCGCCGCTGAAAAGAACTCTTCCGTTTTCTGAAACAACATTTTCTGCGCCAAGGTCCTTCATCTCGTTCGCAATCAACGATTCAAGGCCGAGAAGGCACGGAATAACAAAATTAATTTTCATATAAAACCTCTGTTAAATTTATTCAAACTGATTATACTTCTGTTTTTCTCTGTTATCAGGATGTTATAAAACTTCCAAAGCATGTCTTGTAACATGACAGCCGAAATTGACTGCGACGGGAAGTCCTGCTATGTGAGTGGGAGCAGCTTCAATCGCAACCGAAAGTGCTGTTGTGTCACCGCCGAAGCCCTGAGGACCGATGTCAAGCTGGTTTACTCTTTCAAGTATTTCCGCTTCCATCTCTCTGTAATACTCATCGTCATTCTTTACGCTGACACTTCGGCAAAGAGCTTTCTTTGCAAGGAAAGCACACTGCTCGAAGTCACCTCCGATGCCTATACCGAGCACAATAGGAGGGCAAGGATTACCGCCTGCTTTTTTTACGCAGTCAAGGACATAATTGATAATCTCCTCTCTGCCGCTTGCAGGAGTAAGCATCTTCAGCCTGCTCATATTTTCACTGCCGAAGCCTTTCGGTGCAACGGTGATTTTAACCTTGTCGCCGTCAACAATAGTTGTGTGGATTACCGCAGGAGTGTTGTCCTTTGTGTTGACTCTTCTTAACGGGTCGCCGACAACCGAACAGCGGAGATATCCGTTGATATAACCGTTGTGCACACCTTCATTTACCGCATCGTAAAGATTGCCGTCAACAAAATGCACGTCCTGACCGATTTCAAGAAACACGACAGCCATTCCCGTATCCTGACAGATCGGAATATCGAGTTCGATTGCCGCTTCAAGATTTGCTTCAAGGTCTGAAAGTATGGACTTGGCAAGGCTGTTTTTTTCGCAGGTCTTGCATCTTCCGATATTTTCGGTAAGGTCCGACGGAAGAATTTTGTTCGCCCTGATACAAAGCTTTTCAACCGCCTCGCTGACTTTTCTGACACTTATTTCTCTCATAACATCACCTGAAAAAAGGGAGCAGAAAACTGCCCCCGTTTCTTTAAAAGATTAAATTTTAAAGTTGCGGATCAAAGCTTGTTAGTGCCTCTTCTGTTGTATCCGCCGCCATGCTTGGAATCACGCTTGAGATCTGACATTTTCTCGTCACTCTCCTGCTTGAACTTTGCCATCATGCTTTCAAAAGACTGCGGCTGTTCAACGGGCTTGTTGCCCTGCCACACATTAGCGTTGTTGCGTCTGGGAGCATTGTTTGCTTTCGGTTTGAACGCCGGCTTCGGCTGCTCCATTGCCTTCTTAACAGAAAGGCTTATTTTTCCATCTTCAGCAATAGAAATAACCTTAACCTTTACAGTTTGTCCTACTGTAAGATGATCCTTGATGTCCTTTACGAATTCGAGTGCAACTTCTGAAATATGCACCATGCCCTTCTTGCCATCCTCAAGCTCAACAAAGGCTCCGAATGCCGTAAAACCTGTAACTTTTCCCTCTACGATTGCGCCGACTTCTAACTGCATACTAATGCGTACCCCTCCAAGAATAATTGAACACGTCAGTCGTTTACAGAGATATCCTGATAAACTCTTTCGCCCGGCATAACATAGCCAAGCTTATCTCTGGCGATTTCTTCTACGTATTCATCTTTATTACCATCGTTGATTTTGTCGCGCAAAGCTTCGTTTTCCGCTTCCTGCTCTGCTTTGATTTCATCAACTGCAGCAATTTCTTTTTTTACATCATTAATATCTTTTACTATAGAAAACAACGAAATGGCAAAACACGCACTGAGAACAATTGCAAAAAAGACAACTATAAAGCTACGTCTCTCTTTTTTCACCTTTGCCACCTTCGTCACCTCGATTCTTTAAAGTTAAACTGCCTGAGCATAATTTCACGAAAAAATTATACACTATGTTATGTCGAATATGCAAGTCTTTTTTTGTTATTTTATGCAAGTTTTTCGATATTTTTTCACTAAAAACAGAAAAACGTGTTTTGAATACAAGTATTTTACCGTTAAGCCTCTGAAAAAGTCTTCTTAAGGTTTTAATTGCCTTTTTTGCAGGTTTTAAAACGAATCTGCTCAATGAGAAGAAATATGCGTAAACGCCCAGTATTTCAGCAAGGAAAACATACATAAAAAGTTGTCCGTCGCACACAGCAAGCAAAAACAGAAAAGTTGCTGCAAGGCAGACGAACAAGTAAATTATATCCCTTACACTGCGAAACTTTTTATCGCTTCCTGTAAGCAGATAAAAGAAGATTCTGATTAAATCATAGATTATTCCGAGACTGAAGCCGAGTCCTGCCGAATACATAAAACAAACAAGCTGAAACGCGAAAGTCGGCATATACTCCATTATCTGAACACCTTCGAAAAGAAATTACCCTTTACCCTGCCCTCGGAGTACGCCACGGAATCAATGGTACCCTCAACGACCATATCTCCGCTTTCGACGGACAGTCTGCTTATCTTAAGCGAATTACCTTTTATAAATATTTCACCGCATTCGCTCTGCGCCACAATCGTTTCTTCGTCAAAGCTTTCTACGTCAATAATCCCTGTCATCGTCACCTTTTTCCGCGATTCAATAACAAGGTCGTGCATTGTGTTTTCAGGCATAAAAAACCACCTCATAACATTGTATGAGGTGATAATCTGATTTATTACAACACTTTGTACATAAGGCCTGCATCGTCCTTGGTTGCGTGTTCAACGACCTTTGTTACCTGAATCTTCGTAGTATTTGCGCCCATTGTGATCTCGATAACGTCGCCTTCTTTAACGTCATATGATGCTCTTGCAATCTTGCCGTTTACCGTAACGTGCTTTGCATCGCACACTTCGTTTGCAACCGTTCTGCGTTTTATAACTCGTGAAACCTTAAGATATTTATCAAGTCGCATAATTTACTCCTGCCAAAGTTAATATAAAGCCAACGGCAGGACTTGCGTCCTGCCGAAAGAATAACTCAAGAAAAGACTTATTTGATAGCGTCCTTAAGAGCCTTACCAGCCTTGAATGCGGGAACCTTAGAAGCGGGAACTGTCATTGCTTCACCTGTCTTCGGGTTACGACCCTGCTTTTCTGCACGCTCTCTTACTTCGAATGTACCAAAGCCAACAAGCTGAATCTTGTCGCCTGCCTTAAGAGCATCTGTAACTGCACCGAAAACAGCGCTTACTGCCTTCTCAGCAGCCTTCTTGTCCATTTCGCCTTTTGCAGCAACAGCATTGATAAATTCTGTCTTATTCATTGTAATTCCTCCAAATTTTATTTTTATATTATGAGATACCGTTTTTAGTATATCACATACTTTTTTTAGCCTCGTCCCAAAGTTCATCAAGAACTTCAAGAGATGAGGTTTTCATATCGATTCCGCGCTCCTGAGCAAGCTTTTCAACTGTTTTGAATCTGCCGACGAACTTATCCGTCGAGGCTGTAAGCGCTTCTTCAGCATCAACCTTTACAAAACGTGAAACATTGACTGCAGAAAAGAGAACATCACCAAGCTCATCGCTTATGTTTTCTTTATTTCCGCCGGCAATTGCTTCTTTGAGCTCACCGATTTCTTCGTAAAGCCTGTCAAGCGCACCTTCGACCTGCGTCCAGTCAAAACCTGCTTTAGCTGCCTTTGACTGAATTTTGTCCGCTCTCATAAGAGCAGGCAATTCACGAGGTACGGAATCAATAGCCTGAGAAGTGGTTTTCTGACCTTTTGTCTTACGCTTGATCGCATCCCAATTTGTAAGAACATCGTCAACGGAATTTACGTTGATTTCTCCAAAAACGTGCGGATGACGTTCAATCATCTTGCGGCAGTTTTCGTCAGCTACATCGTCAATATTGAAAACACCTTTTTCATCCTCAATCTGTGCGTGGAAAGCGACCTGCATCAGTACGTCGCCAAGCTCCTCACGAAGCATATCCGCGTCGCCTTTATTAATTGCCTCAATCGTTTCGTAGGTTTCTTCGATAAGGTTCTTTTTTATGCTTTCGTGCGTCTGCTCAATATCCCAGGGGCAACCGCCCTCCGAGCGCAACGCTCTTATAACATCAACAAGGTCATAAACATTATACTTTTCTTTGAATTTAAACTCACTTGTCATACTACTACCCATTTTACCCTAAAAATCCAAGTTTTTCAAGCTTTTTCGCGATTTTTTCTCCTTTTGGAATCATTTCCAGGTCATCTTTTGAAAGTGCCTTAAGGAAAAGAAGCGCAACCACGTAAACAATCACCGCTGCAGCCACTGCAATTACAAGAGCAATCGTGTTTCCGTTGATCAGGCTTTCGGGATCTCCGAAGCTTGCGAACACCTTTGAGAACACCTTTACGGAAGCAAAAGCCGTTAATGCGGAAATAGCTGAGCAGATAAACGGTTTTATGAATACCGAAGCAAAGTTAATCTGAACACCTGAAATTTTAATAATGCTGAAAAGGTTTATGCCGACAACGATAACGTAGCAAGCAATAGAACCGATCGGAGCACCGTTGATGTTGATTGTCGGGTTTCCGATGAGGATATAGTTAAGGATTATCTTAACTACTGCACCGATTGCAAGAGACTTAAGCGGAATATCAGTTCTGCCCAGAGCCTGAAGCATATTCGTTATCGGAGAAGATACCGCAAAGAGGAAAACCGAAATTCCGTAAACGGTAAGAATCGGAGCACCGATTGTTGCGGCAGAAACACCGTAGAACATATTAAGAAGATTATATGAAACAGCTGCAAGTCCGAATCCGACCGGCAAGGAAATAAGCATTGTAACACGGATAACAGATTCTACTGTTGTCTTGATCGTCTTGCTCTCGTGTCTTGCCCATGCGGCAGAGATAATGGGAATCGCACTTATGCCGAGGGTCATAGTAATCGTCGGAACAAGGTTTTTGAAGTCAAGAGTTTCACCGTAAACACCGTAAAGATATTTTACAATCTGCTCGTCAGCAATACCCTCTTTTAACAGATATGACGAATAAATTCCTTTAATTACTTCAGGAGCCTTCTCAACTGCATAAGCCAGTCTGTTCTGGATTGTTGCGGAGTCGATAAGATTTGTTACATTAAGGATAAGTGAACCGACTGCCATCGGCAATGCAGTTTTTACAAGAATTTTTGCAACGTTCTTGCTTTCCTCAGGTCTCGGGGAATTCATAAGGTCTTCCTTTGTGATTCCGTCACCTGAGATTCTGTGTCTTATTGCAAGGAAAATAAAGCCGAGAACCGTTCCGATTGTAACACCGAGAACAGCCGTTGCAGCTGCATACGGATAAAGAGCTGCAAGCGCATCAGCCTTGTTTTCGTAAACGGTACCCATAACAGCCTCGCCGTTTGCGAATTTTTTAAGCTGAGTGCTGAGGAAAATATACGTAATTCCAAGGCCTATAAAGAGTTTGCTTAACGCTTCAATGACCTGCGAAATCGCTGTCGGCATCATATTCTGCATGCCCTCGTAGTAACCGCGGAAGGTTGACATACAGCAACAGAAGAAAATCGACGGTGCAATTGCAAGAACACACCAGATATTTTCAGTATAGCCTACAACGAATTTTGTATACGGATACGCAATAATTAACATCAGCACCGTTCCAACGGCACCTGTCATAAGGAAAAGTCTTGTTGCGACTTTTCTTATCATACGCACATCGCGGAAATGACCGAGCGATCGTTCCTTGGCAACAAGCCGTGAAACAGCAATCGGCAAGCCTGCCATTGATATTGAATAAAGCGGTGTATAAATTTCATACGCAGTGTTAAAATATCCTCTGCCGACTTCGCCGATAAGCATTGACAGCGGAATTTTAAACAACGCACCAATAACCTTAACCAACACAGTTGCAACAACAAGAACAAAAGCTCCGTTAAGCAACGACTGTGATTTTGCTTTTGCTTTAGCCACTGATGCACCTCCTAAAGATTTCATAAAACATATTTTACCATATATTTGTGATTTTAGCAATTATTTTCAATAAATTATCTTGAAATAAACTCGTTAAGCAACGACTTTTCAGGCAGAAGAGATATGTCTGCCGAACTGAAAAGATTCAGCGCCGACATCAATTCTTCGACCTTTTCGATGTGCTCGCTGCTGTGCGGGACCTCCGAAAGCAGTTTCAGAGCTTCATTTTTAAAAATGCAGGATTCATACTCGTGGAATGAATTGATTTTCACATCAGCATAAGACTCAAACGGAAACAGGAACTTATCCTCACCGCTGAGCACTCCCTGCCACATAAGCAGCGTATTTTCGACAGAAGAATTTCTGTGTCTGTAGTCACGGATCATTCTTCTGATAAGCCGCAGGTTTCTTTTGTTAAGAAGTATTTCCCCGTCATCCGAAAGAATTCGTGAAGAGACACTGATGTATATGCGGTAAAGATGCTTTTCATCAAGACCGTCTGTGATGACAGGATTAAGCGCGTGCAAGCCCTCGACGATTATAACATCGTCCTTTTTAAGGGTGATTTGTTTTGTCTCTTCACTGCGGGAGCTTGTCGTGAAATCAAAAATCGGAAGCTCAGCCTCCCGCTTTTCGATAAGCTCACCGAAGCATTTGTGAATCAGCTCAGTATCAAGAGCCGTTACATTTTCAAAATCTTTCAGTCCATCGTCATTAAGCGGGATATCTTCTTTGTTAAGATAGAAATCATCAAGCGAAACAATAAATGCATTCCTGCCGCTTGAACGAATTTTTTCAGCAATGATTCCTGCTGTTGTAGTTTTTCCCGATGAGCTCGGCCCTGCAAGAAGGACGATGTCACAATCGGGATTTGAAAGAAAGCCGTTCACGACAGCGCTGACGTCAGAATCAAATCTTTCTTCGCAGGCCTTGATAAACTCCGGTGCATTTTCCGTCACTTTTTTGTTAATTAAAGAAAGCTTGTTAACCATCATTCCGAATCTCCGTTAAGGTTATTATAAAACTCTTTGATCTTTGCTTTTCTTTCAAGCAACTCATCAAAACGAGAAATATACTCATAAGGATATTTATAGTTAAAAATTCTTTCAATATTCCTGCCGAACGGTTCTTTGAGCTTGATTACTGCTCCTGCACCGACAGCAAGCACCGTATGGCACTCTTCCATCATAAACACGTTGTAAAGGCACTCGTAGCCCGGCTTGCACCAGCCGACATTTTCAAGGTTGCCCAACGAGCGTGACTGTCTGTACATATAATACGGGATATAACCATTTTCGTAGAACCTCTTCTGTGCATAGACGAGCATTTTATTTGCAACCTCGCCGCTTTCGACGTCAATACCGCCTGTGACGATATTCGAAGAGCGTTTGAGCGCAAGTGTATGTAAGGTTATATTTTCGGGATCAAGACCGATCGCTTTATCCACCGAACGGCAGAAGCTTTCGTAGCTGTCGTCGGTAAGTCCTGCAATCAGATCCATATTTATATTGTCAAAGCCTTTATTTCTTGCTGTCTCAAAAACATCGATCACATCCGCAACCGTATGGCGTCTGCCGATTGAGATAAGAACATCGTCGTTGAAGGTCTGCGGATTGATACTGATTCTTGTAATGCCGTATTTTTTGATTACATCAAGCTTTTCGGGCGTTACCGTGTCTGCCCTGCCCGCTTCAATCGTATACTCTCTGCAGAATGAAAAATCAAAATTATCGTTGATTTCCTTGCAGACTTTATCAAGCTGTTCTGCGCTGAGGGTTGTCGGTGTACCGCCGCCCCAGTAAACCGATTCAAGACGAAGTCCGAGACCGTTCGCAATCTCTGCCGTATAGCGAATTTCTTCGCAAAGCTTCTCAACATATTCGGGCAGAAGCTTTTTCGCCTGCGCTATTGAATGAGAAACAAATGAACAGTAGTTGCATCTGGTCGGACAGAACGGAATTGAAACATAAAGGCTGAATGATTTTTCATCAGACAAAGACATAATCTTTTTTTCAGCCTTTGCAACGCTGAACGCGAGATTCGTTTTGTCGGGCGAAACAAGCAACTTATTATTAAAATACTCAACAGCTTCCACGTCACCGTTATCGTTCATAAGCGTATTCATAAGCTTCGACGGGCGAACACCCGTAAGGATTCCCCACTGCGGAGTATAACCCGTTACCTTACAAAGGATATTGTAAAGAAGAACAGCCATCTGTCTCTCGCAGTCGTCGTACTGAGTTTCAAAACATTCGGCATTTTCCGACACGTCACCTGCCGAAAAGCTTACCTTGATTCTATAACCGTTTTCCGTCTCTTCAAGAGAGGTCATAACAGCGAAAGAGTCCTCCCCCTCATCGCCTTCGCGGATTACGCGAATGATTTCATAAGGGTAGAAAACTCTGCAAAGGTTTTCCATTTCATAATGAAATTTATGGTTTATCACCTTTAAAATCATTTGAATCGCCTCATATATCTGTTTCTGCGTTTTTCATACTCCATTGTTGTCGCACGGTTATGTCCGGGGTAAATCTCGTAATCACCGGGCATATTGTAAAGCCTTGTGATCGACTCAAGCATTTCGTCCTCACTGCTGTCAAAGAAATCCATACGTCCCACAGTAAGGCAGAAAAGTGTGTCTCCCGTGAAAATTGTACGCTCATCTTCAACGAAATAACACACACCGCCCTTTGAATGGCCGGGTGTATGAATTACAGTGATTTCAGTTTCGCCGAAAGTGATCTTGTCACCCTCTTCAACCGTAATATCAGCAGGAACATATTTCTGCACACCGGGCATCATTTCGTGTGCAAAGCTCGGAAGGTCATCCGTAAGCTTATATGCTTCTTCCTTGTGAATTACTATCTGAGCCTCGGGATGAGCCTCTTTAAGGTCATACACGCCGAGGATATGGTCGTAATGGCCGTGAGTGAGCAAAACGTATTTAAGGCTCTTGTCAGAAAGTTTTTCTTCAAGCTCCTGCGTATATTCGCCGCAGTCGATGACAACTGCGTCTTTTGTTTTTTCGTCGGTCACAATATAGCAGTTTGCCTGTATCGGACCGAGCGTCAAAGTTTCAATCTGCATTTTTCTTTTTCCTTTTAAATTATTTTACCCAGATATCCGTATCCATAAGTATGGTTACAGGGCCGTCATTCTGAATATCCACTTTCATATCTGCACCGAAAGAACCGTGTTCAACGTTTCTGATACCGCACAGCTTTAACTGTTCGATAAAATACTCATACAGCTCCTCTGCCATCTGCGGAGGTGCCGCAGTAGTAAAAGACGGGCGGTTGCCCTTTTTAATATCGGCACACAGAGTAAACTGTGAAATTACAAGCACTTCACCGTCGATATCCATAACGGATTTGTTCATCTTTCCTTCGTCATCTTCAAAGACACGCAATTTTGCAATTTTTGCGGCAAGAGTATCTGCGTGCTGTTTTGTATCGTCGGGGCCGACGCCTAAAAGCACATTGTATCCCCAACCGATTTTTCCTATAACCTCACCGTCAACCGTTACGCTTGACGATGAAACACGCTGTACAACAGCTTTCATTCAATCATTCCTTATTTTATATTCACAGGCTTATGCTCTTTCAACGTCAAGAATACCGTTAATTTTAAGAATCTTCGCCATAACACCCTGAAGATGCTCAATTCCGTTGACAGCGAGAGTCAGTTCGATAGAAGCTCTGCCGTCTTTTTTGCTCTTGGTGTTGATGCCGTAAATCATAACTCGCATATCCGCAATAACCTTTGAAACATCAGCCATAAGACCGACTCTGTCAAGGCAGGTTATGCTGAGAGTTGCGGTAAATTCTTCCTTGATGTCGCTGTCCCAGCTTGCGCTTATCCAGCGCTCGGGTTCATCACAGAGTTCAATAACCTTCGGCACGTTTGTGCAGTCTCGTTTATGAATGGATACGCCGTGTCCTCTTGTTATGAAACCGATAATATTATCGCCCGGCAGCGGACTGCAACACTTTGAAAACTTGATAAGGCAGTTTTCGATACCTTCGATAATTACGCCGTCCTTGCTCTTCGAACGTTTCTGAGCAGGCTTCGTAATTTTTATAACGTCTTCCTGCTTCTCTTCGGGCTGCTTGAACATTTTGACGTACTCATCCTTGATATGAGGCATCATCTTGTTCAGCGAAACTCCGCCGTATCCGATCGCGGCATAAAAATCATCTGCCGTTGTGAAGCGCTGACGCTGTGCAATTACCGTAATAAACTTTTCAAAATCGTCATCACTCAGGCGGATAAAGTTACGTCTGAATTCGCGTTCGACTTCAAGTTTACCCTCGAGTATATTCTCGTCACGTCGTTCTTTCTTGAACCACGAACGGATTTTGTTTCTCGCACCGCTCGTTTTGACGAATTTGAGCCAGTCTCTGCTCGGGCCCTTACCCTGCTGAGACGACGTGATAATTTCGATAATTTCTCCCGTTTTAACTTCATAGTCAATGGGCACAATTCTTCCGTCAACCTTAGCTCCGACCATTCTGTTACCTACGGCTGAGTGAATTGCATACGCAAAGTCAACAACTGTTGCTCCCGCAGGAAGGCTTATAACCGAACCCTTCGGGGTAAAAACAAAAACTTCTTCCTGAACAAGGTCGGTTTTGATTGTGTTAACAATGTCTTCAGGATTTTCGGAAACAGTCTGCGATTCAAGCAGCTGTCTTATCCACGAAAACTTTTCTTCAAACTTCTGTTTTCCGCTCATTCCGAGCTTATATTTCCAGTGAGCCGCAACACCGTACTCAGCAGTGCGGTGCATTTCCCAGGTTCTTATCTGAACTTCAAACGGGATTCCGCCCTCGCCGATAACCGTCGTATGAAGCGACTGGTACATATTAGCTTTCGGTGTAGAAATATAGTCCTTGAATCTTCCCGGAATCGACTTGAACATATCGTGAATAATTCCGAGACAGTTGTAACAGTCAATTACGTCGTCAACAATAATTCTGACGGCGTAAATATCATAGATTTCGTCAAAATCCTTGCCCTGCATATACATTTTACGGTAAATACCGTGAACGCTTTTAATTCGTCCCGTAATGCTGCAGTTCGGCACGACCTGCTTTATACGGTCGTTGATTTTTTTCTGTATACTATCGAGGTACTCCTTGCGCTTTGACTGCTGCTGTTCAAGCAAGGTCTGAATTTCCCTGTATGCCACGGGATCAAGATAGCTGATCGCAAGGTCCTCGAGCTCCTCTTTGACGCCTCGGATACCGAGTCTGTGCGCAATTGGAGCGTAAATTTCAAGTGTTTCCTGAGCCTTTTCACGTCTTTTATGTGGTCGCATAAAAGCAAGTGTTCTCATATTGTGAATACGGTCAGCGAGCTTGATGATTATAACTCTGATGTCCTGCGACATCGCCATAAGCATCTTGCGAACGTTTTCCGCCTGCTGTTCCTCCTTGGTAAAAAGTGGCACTTTACCAAGCTTTGTTACACCTTCAACAAGCTCGGCTACGTCCTCGCCAAAGTCTTTTTTAACATCCTCTTTGGTAAGCTCCGTATCCTCAACTACATCGTGCAAAAGAGCGGCAATCATTGACTCGCTGTCCATACCGAGTTCATAAAGGATCTTCGCAACCTGCACGGGATGGATGATATAAGGTTCGCCCGAACGGCGGAACTGTCCTTCATGCGCTTCCCTCGCGATTGCATAAGCCTTCTTTATATACTCAATATCATCCTTATCCATCGTTTCGCTGACAGCAACAATCAGATCCTCAAACAAACCGTCTGCGGATTTTTCACTCCTCTGCGATGCCAGCACGGACTCATCAATGTAGTCTTCCGAAGATGCATCAATATTCAGATTTTCGTTTAATCTTTTCTCGTTTTCTTCAGACATCGTTCTTACCCTTTAACCTTCAATTTCTTTAATTCTTTTAAGTACGGGTGCATCGTTAAGATTCACCTTTATATTTTCCTGCGGCAAGGTCAGGTTTCCGTCGCCGTCGTAGATAATTGTACCAAGCTCGGTAAGAGCTTCGAGCGCAACACATACCTTTGCATAGCTTGCTGCATCAAGACCGAGCCTTTTACAAAGTATTTCGTTGTCGTATCTCCATTTACCCTTGCTTCTTA
Organism: Clostridia bacterium; assembly: GCA_017625835.1. Taxonomy (GTDB): domain Bacteria; phylum Bacillota; class Clostridia; order Oscillospirales; family Acutalibacteraceae; genus CAG-488. Next base: position 24,615 of record JAGAKF010000049.1, on the reverse strand, counting down.
TAAACTTATAAACAAGAGCTATAAAATCACGGTCCGGCAAAGCAGAAATATGCCCCGTGTTTCTGCCGCTCATAATATCGTCGAAGCTGTTCATTGCATCAAACAGAACTTCGTCGTCCATATCGTGAAGCTTTATGTTTCTGACTAATATATTAAGCCTTAACTGACCCATATATTCATTCGGCTCAAAAGTTGCCGCAACATCCAGCACATCTCCCATAACATACGGAAAATCAAGCTGTGTCATTCTGAAAAGCACGGCATTAAGAGTCGTTTCTCCCCTTCTCAGAGAAAGACGGAGATGTTTACCCGATCCGATCGGAGTTATGTCTGTCAATGTCATATTGTAAAGACCGAAAACAGGCTGCGGATTACCCGCTCCGAAAGGCTCAAGCGATTCGATAACGTCAAGCAATTCCGTATTGACGCAAGACGGATTGATTTTGAAATCAATGTTCTGCACAGGGCAGAAAGCTGCTGCACCGTCTGCATAGCGGTTAATTTCACGTCTGAAAAGGTCAATTTTTTCTGTATCTATTCCGAGACCTGCCGCAAGCGTATGTCCGCCGTAATGGTCGAGCACATCTGCGCAGGCGGACAATGCATCGTAAAGGCTGAAGCCTTCGACACTTCTGCCTGACCCCTTTGCAGTCAGATCTTCATTTTCGGTTATAACAATTGTCGGCTTACCGTATTTTTCAACGAGTCGCGATGCAACAATTCCGATAACACCGTCGTGCCAGTTTTCGCCGCTGACAACAAGCACTTTATCATATTTCCACGACGGATGAGATTCGATAATTTCAATAGCCTGCGCAAGGATTTCCTGCTCTGTCTGCTGACGTAAAACATTATCCTCATTGATTTCCTCTGCAAGAAGATTTGCTTCATCATAATCTTCGCTGAGCAGAAGTCTTATCGCTCTGTCTGCGGTTCCGATTCGCCCTGCCGCATTAATCCTCGGGGCAATTCCGAAAGCTATTGTACCCGATTTCACAGGTTTACCTTCAAGGCCTGCGATCTCAATCAACGCCTGAATTCCGACACGGTCAGAGTCGTTTATAAGCTCCGTTCCTTTTCGGACAATGCTTCGGTTTTCGCCCTTAAGCGGCATAACGTCCGCTATTGTACCGATTGCAACAAGGTCGAGAAAAGATTCCGTAACCTCGTTTTCTTCACCCTCGAGCGCACATATTAATTTATATGCAACACCAACGCCCGCATAGTCCTTAAAAGGCAGAATACAATCCTCACGGTGCGGGTCAACAACCGCTACTGCATCAGGAATCATTTCCGACGGCAGATGATGGTCGGTAACAATAAGATCCATTTCAAGCTGACGGATATATTCAGCCTCGTCGACAGCACTGATTCCGTTGTCGACAGTGATTATAAGTTTCACTCCCATACGGCTGATGTTATCAATAGCGCTGTAGCTCAGACCGTAGCCTTCAGTATGTCTGTTCGGAACCGCAAAAACAACGTCCGCCCCCTGCAAAGCAAGGTACGAATACAAAAGCGTCGTCGCCGTAACACCATCGGCATCGTAGTCACCGTAAACAGCGATACGTTCAGAATTATCAAGTGCAGTTTTGATTCTCTTAACTGCCTTATACATATCAGGAAAATCAAACGGGTCTGTTGCAACCGCTTCATTTATCCCAAAAAAGTCTTCGGCGTCTTCAACTGTTTTTACTCCGCGTGCCGAAGCAATCAAAGCGGCATAAGGGCTCACATTAAGCTCTTCAGCAATAAGCGTTGCTGCTTCTTTGTCACAGTTACTGACTATCCACTTTTTTCTGCTCATTATGCCACTCCTTTCGTAAATAATTATCTGTCGTAAATTTCTTCAAGCTGACTGACTGTATTTGAAATATCAAACAGCCTTGCTTTTTCCATATTTTTTTCGGGTAACGGAGAGTCAAGCACCTTATCAATCTCTTCCGCCCATTCTTTTGCAGACTTATCGAGTGAAACGTAAGTTATCAGACCGATATCTGCCGTTTCGGTAACAGCATCCGATACAACACATTTAAGGTCAGCCGCCTGCGCCTCAACGAGTGAAAACGGAAGGCCTTCAAAAAGTGACGGCATCAGGAAACAATCGCAACAACCGAGAATCTGCGGAATATCTGTTCTTACGCCCGTAAGAATAACAGTATCCTCAAGCGATAGTTGTTTTATTTTCTCATCCATTTCGTTTTCGAGCTCGCCTGAACCAACCCAAATGTAACCGAAGTCGTCACGTATTTTTTTGAGCTCCTCAACAACATCAAGTGCAAAAAACGGATTTTTGACACCAGACAATCTTCCTACCGAAACAAGTTTGTGTTTGTGTTTTGTAGAAAATCCAAGAGAATTTATATAACTGTCATCGAGAACAATATTTTCATAAGCCTGTATATTCACACCGTTGTAAACAACTTCGTAATTTTCTGAGCCATAAAAATACTCACCGGCAACTGACGAACAAGCCACAAAGTCTGTTGAGCTTTTCATAATCAATATCTTCATCGCACGCGAATACACTTTCTGAACCAACATCAGTGTTTTTCCAAATAATCCCGTTGCTTTAAACTGACTTTTTGACGTGTGAGCATGACAGATACGTTTTTTTATCTTCGCTTTTTTTGAAAGGTAAAGTGTTATACCGTTAAATAAATCCATATTAGAATGCACTACATCAAACTTCTCTTTTTTCAGGAAGTTTTTCACATTCATTATATAAGCATACTTTTTCTTCAATGAATCGAGATCACCTGCACGGTAAACCTTTACACCCATATCAAGAACTTTCTGCTCATGAAGACACTCTACACCTTCATCAATGCCGACTATGACAGTAGCATCGTATTTTGTTTTATCAAGTTTTTCAAGGACATTTACGAGAAAGGTTTCTATTCCGTTGGCACTAAGACCATGCGAGAAATAGACGATCTTTTTCAAAATGAACAGCTCCTATCATGCTTCGTGACGTTTTGCCACTTCTTCAAGAATCTTCTGTTTGTATTCGCCGTGAATTTTAAACTTCTTTGAGAATATAACAAGTGAAATAAGCATCATTACGGGCGGCACAATGAACATCATAAATGAAATTGCGCCCTTAGCCGATTCTGTTACTACTGCTGTGTCTGCGTTCTGTCCGCTGAAATCATAGCTGGTAAGTGCAAACGAAGCATACATAATGATACTCTGGATTGTATATGCCATCTTCTGAAGGAAGCCCTTCATTGAGAATGTAAGGCTCTGATTTCTCTTACCGAGCTTGTACTCACCGTAGTCAACGATGTCAGCGAGCATAACCGTCTGGTTAACGAACATACTTGCTGTACCGAGTGAAGTTACGATGTAGCAAAGACCGAGGGCAACCACATTGCCGCCGAAACCGTAGCCGATAACTGCCATTCCGATATAGCCGGCTGCAGCCATAAGAAGAGAAAGCTTATAAATGGAACGGTTATTCATAAACTTCGAGCAAATCGGAACAACAAGAATACCGAGAACTGAACCGACTGTTCCCATAAGATTGAATGTTGACTGTTTCGCAAGTCCGCCGCCGACTTCTTCAAAGTAGAAAGCACTGATACCTGAAGTCATATAGAAGCCTGCATTAGAAATCATAGCAAACAACATAAAAATGAGAAGCTGATCGTTATTTTTAATAACGCTGAACGCAGTTTTAAAAGAGAATTTTTCATCGCTCTTTATTACATTTCGTTCTTTAGTAACCGCAACACAGATTACTGAGAATACAACGAGCAGAACAGCAGCAAGCATTGACCACTTGCCAAAACCTTCTTTAAGAACATTCTGTGGAAGCTTATCGAGGTCATCCTTAGCTGCACCTGCAAGCAGCGGAACCATAATCGGAGTAAGAATCGAAATAATACCCTGACCGAGACCAGAGAATGCACGTGCAACTGTTGAAATAAGATTTCTGTCCTTCTCTCCGCTTGCCATTGACGGAATCATTGACCAGTAAGGAATATCCGCCAGAGTGTTTGTCATTCCCCAAAGAACATAGAAAACAGCAACATACACAAGCATCCACACTGAATCCGTTTTAATTCCCGGATTATTGAAAAGCAGGCACAGTACAACTGCATTAAGAAGCGTACCCCTGAGAATCCACGGGCGGTATTTACCCATTTTACTGTTACAACGGTCAACTATTGATCCCATCATCGGGTCATTGATACCGTCCCACAATCTTGCAAGAGGAGTAATAATCAAAAGGAACCACGGGCTAATACCCAGTACCTTTGCAAGGTAGATTGAAAGGTATGAATAAAACATGCCGTAACTAAGGTCGAGACCAATTGCGCCAACACCATACCCGACGCCGTTTTTAAGTAATTTCCAATTCATTTTAACCCCTGCTTTCATAAATACATATTTAACTATTTAAACATTTTATCACATTTTTCACAATAGTACAATAGAAAAAACAGCACTCTGAAAGTTTTTCAGAGTGCTGTTTAAAGCTATTTTTTAAAGCTTGATCTTACCGACAGAAATCTGAAGGACAATCAAAGCATCAGAAGAGTTGATCTTCTGGTCGCCATTTGCATCAGCATTAAATCTTCCCTGCGGAGCGATGTATACATTCTTACCAACCGCTGTCTGAAGAATAACGAGTGCATCAGATGAGTTGATTCGTGAGTCAAGGTTAACGTCCGGATAAACCTTGTCTGCTACTGTGTTTTGTGCGTACGGTTTTGAACAGATTGCACAGATCCTGTGCTTGATACCTGTCTTATTATATGCCGGGAGTTTATCATAAACCCACTCACCGCCCTGGTGGCCTATCGGCTTTACAGATTCTTCGTAAGAATATCCGCAATCCTTACACTTGTAGCTACGCTTACCTTCTGTTGTACAAGTAGGTTTCTTGCCTTCTGTCATCTTGATAGAAGCGTGCTTACATACAACCTTGAATGTAACAACGTAACCTTCGCCATAACCGTCAATACCTACAACGTAAACCTTACCTGTGCCTGCGATTGCAGTGCTTACGTAAACCACCTTGTAGTCCTTGTTCTCTTCAACCTTTTTGCCGTTGTTGAGAGCTACCTTTACTGCAGGAGTTATGGGTGCTCCTGTATATGCATACTCACTGAGAACGCCTGAAACCTTGCCGAGTGAAATATCCTCAACGATTTTGATTGTTGCGTCAGGATTATTTTCTTTGATAAATTCAGGAAGATATTTATTACCTTCAACAGTTATAAATTCAATTCCGTCAGAAGAACAGTTTTTGAACGCGTCCTTGCTGATCTGAGTTGTGTTCTTTGAAATTTTAACTGAATTAAGTGAAAGACAGTTAGCAAAAGCGTTTGCAGCGATCTTTGTAACCTGGAACGGAATTTCTACGCTTTCAAGGAAATAACATGTATTGAAAGTATTTGCCTTGATTTCCTTCAGGCTGAGAGGAAGATCCGCACTCTCAAGAACAGTACAGTTAGCAAATGCTGAATCGCCGATTGTTTCAACTGAATCGGGGATTTCTACTTTCTTAAGATTAGAGCAAGAGAAAAATGCCATTGAACCGATTGATAAAAGGTTCTCGGGAAGAGTTACGCTTACAAGTTCAGCGTGATTATAGAACACCTTGTCTGCAATTCCGACAACAGGAAGCCCGTCGTAGCTTGAAGGAACTGTAAGGTCAGCAACAGTTGCACAGTTGTACTTTGTTGCGATATAACCTGTTTTTGCTGAATTGAGTTCGAAAACAAAGTCATTGACTGAGTCACGCACAATCTCAACAGTCTTGTCCTGAGCTGTTACCTGTGAAGTAATGTCAACATAGCCGGAGTTTGCAGCACTTATAACGTTGAGATCAAAAGTTGCCGGACCGTTCGCCGCAGTCTTTCTTACCTTGAAAGTTACATTAGCAAAAACACCCTCGAAATCAAAGTTGTTACTACCTGCAAGGCTCCATACAACCTTACCCGGTGTCTTCACGTTTTCAGAGTAAGCTGTGCCGTTGGGCTGAGCATCAAGAGCTTTTTTAAGTCCGCTGCCGATTTCCGCATCAACAAAATCAAGCTTTGCCTTGTCATAATTAAGCTCAAGGTCAAGCGCAGCCACTTTATTGTAAGCTGCAGGGAAGTAAATTGTGACAATCACGTTCTCGTTCTGCAAGCAGTTTTCCTTGTCCGTTGAAACAGCCAGCACTGAAGATGCCGCTGTTACAGAAAAAGCAAATGTGCTTAATACAAGAAGCGTTGCCATTACAAGAGAAATGATTCTTTTTGTGATCTTTTTCATTTTATCACCTTTCCTCAAAAATTTTAAAATAGTTTTTGCCTTGTATACGTTTAACATTCTATAATATTTCCACTAAAATGTCAATCTCAATTATCAAAAGCAACAATCTTTTCAGAAAAATTTTTCTTCTCAGATATAATTTTTGCAAATTTATTGATTTAAAAGCAACTTTCTTCTATACTTTAACACGTAAAATACCAAGGTATTCTTCAAAGGAGAGCTTCAGATGGCAGAAAAGAACTACAATAAACTTATAAAAATTCTTCAGGTCATATCCGGTATATTTATGATTGCAATGGTTATCCTCTGCATATATCTTACACAAAAATACAATATAAAAGTAACCAATATACCTGAGCTCAGCGAAAAGCTTCCCAGCGGTATTCTTATCCTTTCTATCGGCTTTGTTGTTTTTTCAGTTATAAAATCATTTGCACTTATCTTTCCTCCTGCAGTTGTTTTTTCACTCTGTGCTTATATGGTTCCGAATTTTTGGCTGGCGCTTGGTATAAATATCGTTTCGGTATTTTTAAGTCTTTCAATCCCGTACGTCCTCGGCAGATTCACCGGATCCACTATGGTTGACACCTTAAAGAATAAATTCAAGGCAATCAAAAAGATCGACGACTTTGCAGGAGCGAACGAAACAGAAATGACTTTTGCTATCAAGCTTTCGGGTCTCTTACCAGGTGACCTTTCAAGTCTCCTCTTCGGGGCAATGGGTATTTCTTACAAAAAATATATGATTGGCTCATTTCTCGGAATGCTACCTCTTGCTGTTGTATATACGCTATTCGGTTATGCCCTTAAAAACATCGGCGAAAAGCCGTGGGTTGTAGCAATTCCCGTTGTAGTCATTATTGTATTCGCTCTTATTGCAGGACTCATAACAAAAAATCTTATCGCAAAAACAAAGGCTGAAAAATAAAATAGAATACCCGACAAAAAAATCTTGCTGATGAATAAAACTTATGCTATACTTTAGAAGTTGTATCCGCCCGTAGCATAGCTGGATAATGCAGCAGATTCCGATTCTGAAGACCGGGGGTTCGAATCCCTTCGGGCGGGCCAAAAAAGCAGAGTGCTGATCGTAAGATCGGTGCTCTGCTTTTCCGTTTGAAGGGATTCGAAGCCTGTTTTCCTTATTATTCTTCTTTATCCGAAAAATTAAAATTCAGTTTCTTTGAATTGCATCTTATTTGGACATAACTGTTAATAAAACCATACATATTTTATTGACTATCGTGAAATTTAGTAGTATTATTATATAGATAAAACATAGCTCTTTTAGTATAGAATAACGAGGAGGAAAAACTATGCAATATGATGTTGTTGTAATCGGTGCAGGTGTTATCGGCACTATGATTACAAGAGAGTTGAGCAAGCTTGACATGAAGACTGTTCTGCTTGAAAAATGCGGCGACGTGGCAATGGGCAGTTCAAAAGCAAACAGCGCCATTGTTCACGCAGGATTCGATGCTGAAAACGGCACACTCAAAGCAAAGCTGAACGTTGAGGGCGCTTCACTTATGGAGTATTACTGCAATAAGCTGGCCGTGCCTTACAAGAATATCGGATCGCTTGTTGTTGCATACTCTCAGGAAGAAATGACAACTCTTGAGGTTTTGTACGACAGAGGTGTCAAAAACGGCGTTCCCGATATGGAGATCATCGGCCAGGAAAAGCTTCGCGAAATGGAGCCTCATATCGGTGATGAGGCGCTCGGCGCACTCTGGGCTCCGACCGCAGGTATCGTAAGTCCGTATGAGCTTACAATCGCAGCAGCTGAAAATGCAGTTGTAAACGGTGCGGAAATCAGAAGAAACAGCGGCGTATTTGACATCGAATACAAGGACGGTATGTTCTACGTTTCAACCTCAACAGGTGTTATCAAAGCAAAATATGTTATCAACTGTGCAGGTGTTTTTGCAGACAAAATTGCAAATATGATAGGCGACACATCCTTTAATATTATTCCCAGAAAGGGCGAATACTACCTTCTCGATAAAATTGAAAATAAATTTGTAAATCACGTTCTTTTCCAGTGTCCGTCAGCCATGGGTAAAGGAATCCTCGTAACTCCCACTGCACACGGAAACGTACTTCTCGGGCCGACAGCTACCGACCTCGATTTTGACAGCAAGCTCGATGTAGAAACAACATCCGCAGGTCTTGATGAAATCAAGGCTTCTGTCAAGAGAGTTATCCCTCAGATTACAACGAGAAATGCAATCACTTCCTTTGCAGGCCTCAGAGCTCACGTTGTTGACGGCAAACACGACTTCATCATTGAACCCAGCAAGGCGAATGACCGCTTCATCAACGTTGCAGGTATTGAGTCCCCCGGTCTTACAGCCGCTCCTGCAATCGCAAGATATGTCGGCGAGATGTTCGGCAAAATGGCTCCCGAATACGAAAAGAAAGCTGAATTCATTTCAACCCGTCCCGAGCCCATAAAAATGGCAGAGCTTTCTCCCGAAGAGAGAGCGGAGGTTGTTAAGAAGGATCCCCGTTACGGAAGAATCATCTGCCGCTGCGAAGGTATCACAGAGGGCGAAATTATTGATGCAATCAAAGCTCCTTGCGGTGCAAGAGACATTGACGCCGTAAAGAGAAGAACAAGAGCAGGAATGGGCAGATGCCAGGGCGGCTTCTGCGGATCAAAGGTGCTTGAGATTCTTGCAAGAGAGCTTGATGTTCCAATGAATGAAATCACAAAATACGGTAACGGTTCAAAAATTCTTTATGATAAAACAAAGTGAGGTGAGAGTAAATGCTTAAATATGATCTTGTAGTAATCGGCGGCGGCCCCGCAGGTATGGCTGCAGCACTTAAAGCGAGAGAATGCGGCGTGCAGAAAATAATTATTCTTGAAAGAGCGGCTACTCTCGGCGGTATCCTTGAACAGTGTATTCACACTGGCTTCGGTCTTCACTATTTCGGAGAAGAGCTTTCAGGTCCCGAATACGCTTACCGTTTTATAGAAGAGCTTAAAAAGACAGATATCGAAGTTAAGGTTGACACAATGGTTACGGATATTCTTCCTGACAACGTTATTGTTGCAACCAACAACACTGACGGTGTAATGCAGATTCAGGCAACCGCAATTATCCTTGCGATGGGTTGCCGTGAGCGTCCCAGAGGTGCTCTGGATATGCCCGGTTCAAGAGCTGCAGGTGTAATGACTGCAGGTACTGCACAGAAATACGTCAACATCGATGGTTATATGCCGGGCAAAAAGATCGTCATCCTCGGTTCAGGTGACATCGGTCTTATTATGGCAAGAAGAATGACACTTGAAGGCGCAAAAGTTGAGATGGTCTGCGAGCTTATGCCGTATTCAGGCGGTCTTACAAGAAACATCGTTCAGTGTCTTGACGATATGGGAATTCCTCTTAAGCTCAGCTGCACAGTTGTCAAAACTCACGGTCTTGAGCGTCTTGAGGGTGTAACCATTGCAAACGTTGACGAAAACAGACGTCCGATTCCGGGTACAGAGCAGTACGTTGAATGCGATACTCTCCTTCTTTCGGTAGGTCTTATTCCCGAAAATGAGCTTACACGAATGGCAGGCATCGTTATTGATCCGATAACAAGCGGTGCTATCGTTGACGAATACAGACAGACAAGCCGTCCGGGTATTTTCGCTTGCGGTAACGTTCTTCAGGTTCATGATCTCGTTGACTATGTTACTCAGGAAAGCCAGATTGCAGGTGAGGGCGCTGCAAAATACATCCTTTCAGGCGGCAAAAACAACGAATACGCAGAAAACACTATCCGCGTTAAGGCTGAAAGCGGCGTAAGATACGTCGTTCCGCAGAACATAAACCGTTCAACAGACAAGGATGTCAAGATTTACTTCAGAGTTGCCGACGTTTACAAGGACACAAGCGTTGTTGTTACCTGCGGTGACGAAGTAATTTATAAGAGAAAGAAAAGAAAGCTTGCTCCGGGCGAAATGGAAAATGTTGCAATCAAGCTCGACGATATTGCAAAGCTTTCAGAAAACGAAATAACAGTTAAGCTGGAGGTGTGAGATTATGATTAAAGAAATGGTTTGCGTTTCATGTCCTATCGGTTGTATGCTCACAGTTGAGCTTAATGATAACAACGAGGTTATTTCAGTTAAAGGTAACACCTGTAAAAGAGGCGAACAGTATGCTGTTGACGAGTGCACTAACCCCGTCAGAATGCTTACTTCGACAGTCAGGGTAAACGGTGGCGTTCTTCCCGTTGTTCCTGTAAAAACTGCGAAGCCTATTCCTAAGGGCAAGATGTTCGATTGCATGGAGGTTATCAACAATACGGTTGTTGATGCGCCGATCCGTATGGGAGATGTGCTCATCACTAACATCTGCGATACGGGTGTTGATATCGTGGCAACTAACGAAGATTAATCAAAAAGAGTGCTGATTTCAGAATCGGCACTCTTTTTTAAAAAAATCAATAAATTTGCTAAAAATAAGCCTAAAAGCAACATAATGTTGATAATACAATTGACATTTTTTTGACATAAGTTTATAATTGTATGTGCTAACAATATAAATATTTTTTCGGAGGTGTTTTACTATGAAAAAATTATTATCAGTATTTTTGGTTATTGTTCTCATTTTCTCTTTGGCGATCCCATCATTCTCGTGGGTCGAAATAAATGAGACTCAAAGTCAGATTCCCGTAATCCGCATCTCAGGTGACGGTGAAGCTTTGTATGACGAGGAAGGCAACAAGATTTTCCATTACAAGGACGTTGCAAAGCTCGTAACAGGAGAGTCCGGAACTGACAACAGCGAAATGTACAAGTCAATGGCAGAAGCTCTTCTTCCTGCCCTTGCAAAAGGTCTTGTGACAGATAACTGGGACGATCTCTATGCAGGTCTTGAAACAGAAATCAGCAAGATTTTCTCCAACTCCCTGCTTGATGAAAACGGTAACGTAACCAACAATTCCGGTTTGTCAGAAAAACGTAAGCAACAGATGGAAAACAAGAGAAACTACGATCAGAAAGGCAACAAAGGCTTCTACTCATGGGAAGACTACTGGTTCCACTACGACTGGCGACTTGACCCGATGGAGACAGCTGATGTCTTCCACTCATTCATTCAGGACATCAAGAGAACAACAGGATGTGAAAAAGTCGGCATCGCAGCAACTTGCCTCGGTACAAACATAGTTATGGCATACGTTGCAAAATACGGCGTTGAGGACATTCAGGGTATCGGCCTCGACGGCAGTGTTGTCGGCGGTGCAGAAATCCTCAGCGAAGTTGTATGCGCAAAATTTGACGTTGCTCCCCCTGCTCTTATGAGAATTCTCCGCGACGTTGAAGGCCTCGGCATGTTCAATATTGAAGACTTTATCATGGAAACTATCGAAATGCTTGTCCGTACAGGTCTTCTTGAAAGCGTTATCAGCACAACAGAAAACATTTTCTATGACAAGCTTGTGGAAGGTGTAACCTCTGCACTTGCTCTCTCTACATTCTACACGTGGCCTAACTACTGGGCATGTGTTTCACCCGAAGATTATGAAGATGCAAAGTACTACGTTTTCGGTGAAGAAGGCAGCGAAAAGAGAGTTAAGTATGCTGGTCTTATCGAAAAGCTCGATAATTATGACAAAGAAGTTCGTCAGAGAGTTCCCGAGCTTATTCAGGAAATCAAAGACGGCGGAGCGAACCTTGGTGTTATTTCAAAGTATGGCTTCCAGATGATGCCGATCTGTGCTACCTCAGATGCAGTTTCAGACCAGTTTGCATCCGTTAAGCGTTCATCTTTCGGTGCGACAACGTCAAATGTTTATGAAACTCTTTCGGACGAATATATCAATCAGCGCATCGCTGAAGGCAAGGGCAAGTATATCTCTCCTGACAAGCTTATTGATGCTTCGACTTGTATCTGTCCTGACACCACCTGGTTCATCAAAGGCTCAAGTCATTCAAACTGGACCACATACGAAGTAAAAATTATGTATGATGTGGCATCCGCTGACAGACAGCTGACTGTTGACGATTTCCCGTACAGCCAGTTTATGGTTTATAACACTGAGGCAGATACTCTTGAGCCGATGACCGAAGAAAACTGCAACACTGAATATTGGGACGCTGATCCTGACATTTATAAGCCGACATCATTTATTGATAAGTTTAAGGTTGCAATCACTTCCTTTGTTCACTGGTTAAAGCTTTTCTTCGAATATATTGCTACTGAAAAAGCATAACTGTCAGATGTTTGCGACGACGCAATCAGATAAAACTCCATAAAAATATCAAGAGGTTGTAAAACTGAGTTTTACAACCTCTTTCTTTATGCAAACAATACACAGCCTTGTTTTTTGAACTGTTCGATTTTCTTTTCCAGCAGTTCTTTATCGCACTTAAATATTTCACAAAGACAATCCATACAGTAAAATTCCGTTGAACCTCGGTTTACGAGTTTCTTTGTAAGTCCGATTTCATTCGGTGTGAGTGTTTTTCCGCAATTTTTACACGCACTCATTATTTATCAATAACCCTTGCTCGGTAAACCTCACAGCAATGCGGTTCAAGCTCAAAAAGAATCGTGCCGTTTGTTACAACCTTCTTTTCGCCTGTCCACACATTTGTAAGCTCAAGAGTTTTTCCCGTGCATTCGCCAAGGCCGATGCTGTCAAGAGTAGCAAAAAATCTGCGTTTTTCGTCGTGGAAGCTGAATCCGCCGATTGCGACATCACCGTTTGAGAGGAAGCGTACAAGAATCGGTTCATCAACAGGATAATACTCATAAAGAGGCTCATCACCTTTACGATTTTTATTTATATGCCTGTCACCGTTTACCCAGAAAGGCTGTCTGTATGCTTCGTCCTGGTCGATTTCAATAAGCATTTTATTCTTAAGGATTGCCATTGTGTCATCGTCAGCTTTTCTGAGGTCACAGCCAATGATAAGCGGTGAACCCATCATTGCCCAGAAAGCAAAGTGAGTTTTATACTCTTCAACGGTACAACCTTTGACTCCGACGTTGCCCTCACCTTTCATTCCGACAACAAGCATATCCATATCATTGAAACAGCCGTTGCCGTTATACTCAGGCACCTTGAGCTGGTCCTGAGCAAGACGTTTGATCGACTCCCAGTTATCAACGATATCACCGGTTGAACGCCAGGTATGTGCACCTGTTTCCTTTATCCATGCCTTTGTATTTTCAGCACCCCATGAGCAAGCCGCAAAGACGATATCACGTCCGCAGTTTGCAAGAGCGAGTGACATTCTCTTATAAAGAAAATGGCCGAAAGTTGAGTGTGGGTGGAAGCAGAAGTCGTATTTAAGATAGTCTACACCCCATTCTGCAAAACAGCGTGCATCGGTAAATTCGTGATCATAGCTACCCGGATAGCGTGCACAGGTAAGCGTACCGGCACAGGAGTACATACCGAATTTAAGTCCTTTTGAATGAACATAATCTGAAACGTATTTTATTCCATGGGGAAATTTTTCGGGATCAGGAACAATCTCGCCTTTCTCATTTCTTTCGCGAAGGCTCCAGCAATCGTCAATAATAACATACTCATATCCACAGTCTTTGAGTCCGCTTTCAACGATAAAATCGGCAGTTTCCATAACTACCTTTTCGTTGATATCTTCAGCGAATGTGTTCCAGGAATTCCAACCCATAGGCGGTCGTGTAATAATCATAAAATCAGCTCCTTTGTTGACTTTAAAATATCATAACACCTTAGCAAAGTCAATGGTTTTGCAGATTAAATTTTACATTTATCCGTATATAAAAAAGCAAGAGGCTGTACCTGACAACCTCTTGTTATAATTATTAAAGAATAGCTGATGTGAGCAACACAAGAACTGCATATGCACCAACGAAGGGAAGGATAACCGGTGCAAACGGAAGCACAAGAAGTGAACCGAGGATACCTGAGCTTACCTTGATAAACATTGTGCTTTCTGCCTCAGAAATATTCTGCCAGCTGTAATAGATATCTGTTCCGTCAACGTAAATTGAATCAACGCCCATTGCATTTTTGCTATTCACTCTTACAAGTCCGCACTCTGCAAGACCTTCTGCAACAAGTCGTGTCATCTCTGCATCCTTAAATGTAATTCTGCCTGTAAGGCGAAGCTCGTCTGCAGGTTCTTCCTGACGAAGGTGACCATTCTTAAAACCTGTGCACCACCAGTATTCGTCATACTCTCTTGTGAACTCACGGTTCCAGGTGCCGTCAAGCTGTTCGTGCCAGAGTGTCATATCCATCTTGAGCCAGTCTTCTTCTGCAGGACAGTTGAAGAATGTCCACTCGTTCATGCCGTCATCAACGTGGTCTCTGTTGTAAATGCCTACTTCACCGCCGTAGAAAACAAGTCCGTACTGTCCCTTCCACATCTGAAGCATCCAGTCCTTGTCCTGATAGGTGAAGAACACACGAATGTAGTCGTACTCGAGAAGAATGTAGGGAGAAACAAAGTCGTAAATCTTACCGAAGCCGAAATTGTACTGCCAGGCATCCTTATCGTTTGTATAGTAATAATCGTCAACGTAGCTGTACTGGTAGCTGAGAATCTGCTTTTCTTCAAGAAGATTTCTTAAGAAATTGTTATTCTTGATAACATTAATTGCAAATTCACCGTTAAGCGTTTCGCCGTCAACAACAGCCTGCGCTCTGATGATAGCAACGCCTACGCTGACACCTTTTACAACACCGTTCTGGTCAACCGTTGCAACACCTTCATCTGATGAAGACCATACAATAACAGGCTGAGTTTCAACGTTCGTTACCGTTGCTGTCATCTGAATTGTCTTTCTCTGTGCCACTGTAAGATTGTCACTCTTCATAACAAGAGTATGTCCTTCACCCTTAACACCACTTGCACGCTCAAGAGCAAATGCATTGATCGGTGAGAAGGATGCAACTGTGATAAGTACAAGTACAAGTGCAATAATCTTCACAATAGTTTTTCTCGGTTTCATTATTCTTCCTCCTTAAACAATTTAAAATATACACGAAACATTCGCATATCATTCCTTTTAAAATGCAAGTCATTTTATCATAAGAGGAAAAAAGTGTCAATAAAAATTTGCCGACAATTTTCTGAAAATGTGTTTATTAAAAAGAAAACTTTTTCTTTCTAAATCTTGCCATTAGCAATTTTCTGTGATATACTATATTGGTTTTTGTTCTGACTGATGTCAGATTTCAGTACACGGCATATTATATTAAGTAAGTAAATTAAATTCAGGAGCAGTTCAAATGATTTGTAACAATGTTTTAGAGGCAATGGGCAATACGCCCCTTATCAGACTTTCAAATATGGTTGAACCTGACAGTGCGGAAATCCTTGTTAAATACGAGGGCCTCAACGTAGGCGGTTCAATCAAAACACGTACAGCATACAATATGATCGTTGATGCTGAGAAGCGCGGTCTTATAAATAAGGACACAATCATTGTTGAGCCGACAAGCGGAAACCAGGGTATCGGTCTTGCTCTTGTAAGTGCAGTAAGAGGCTACAAGGCAATTATCATCATGCCCGACTCCGTAAGCGAAGAGAGAAGAAAGATCGTAGAGCACTACGGTGCAGAGGTTTTTTACGTTCACGATGCAGGCAACATCGGCGATTGCATTGACGAATGCCTTAAGCTTGCTCTCAGAATGCGCGACGAGAACCCTAACGTTTTCGTTCCCCAGCAGTTTGAAAATCCTGCAAATGTTGCAATCCAGCGTCAGCAGACAGGTGTTGAAATCCTTGAACAGGTTAACGGACCGATTCACGGATTCTGTTCGGGAATCGGAACAGGCGGCACAATAACAGGCATCGGAGAAACTCTTAAGGAAAAGAATCCTGATATCGAAATCTGGGCGGTTGAGCCTGAGCACGCTGCTATTCTTTCCGGCGGTTCAATCGGCACACATATTCAAATGGGTATCGGCGACGGACTTATCCCTGCAATCCTCAACACTTCAATTTACAACGATGTATGCATCATCAAAGATGAGGAAGCATTGCAGACAGCACGTGACCTTGCTTGCAAGGAAGGTATTATGTGTGGAATTTCAAGCGGCACAAACGTTGCGGCAGCTTTGAAGCTTGCAAAGAAGCTCGGCAAAGGAAAGACAGTTGTAACAGTTCTTCCTGACACCGCTGAAAGATATTTCTCAACTCCCCTTTTTGAAGAATAATATTCAACCCCGAAGGATTATCTGAAAATCCTTCGGGGTTCTTTTATAATGTAAAATTGTTTTTTCCTGCACTGAGCAAAGCTTCTTTTCCGTCGTTCAGTAAGATTGCATTTATACCTTCGCACAATTCAATCTCAACTTCAATCTTTCTTTCATTGCGTTTCCACTCAACTTTAATTTTTCCGTGAGGTGTCGTAATATATCCCTTTGCGAAATCAAGACACTTTGCAAAAACAGGTTCAATTACAATTTCATCGTATCTGACAGAATTCTCTTTCTGCCTGATGCCGAGGACATGGCTGAACAGATAAGATGTGCTTGCGCCGAACATCGGATGCGAATGAGAAGATTCGCCGTTCCAGTTTTCCCAGAGTGTTGATGCTCCCGCTTTTCTCATATGTTCAAACGAAACTTCGTTTTTGTTTGCAAGAAGCTCGGTTGCAAGATCTCCGTTTCCGGACGAATAAAGCACATTAAGAAGGCTGTATGTTCCGAAAATGCCTGTATCGAACTGCTGAAGTGAAGTATATTTCTCAACAAGCTTTTCAAGAGTTCTTTCATCCCCTGCTCCGCACTCTGCAGCGAAAGCATCTGCGCCCTGCAGGCAACCGATGAAGCTGCCGTCACCGTCTGCATACTTCTTTATAACAGCTTCGGTGTGTTCAGCAATCATCTGTTCGTACTTTGCAGTATCAATCTCCAAAGCTTTGCAAAGTTCAACAAGCATTTTAAGCTGACTGATGTAAAGCGTTGTATTTACAAACGGTTCGGGAATCGCAATTCTTTCAGGAGTGCACCAATCACCAAGGCACCAGCCGTCCTTTTCTTCACGTACGATAAGTCCGTCTTCGCAACGGCTTTCCATATATTCAACGAACTTTGCCATATTAGGGTAAACGTCCCTGAGTGCCTGAACATCACCGTAGTGGCGATAGAAACGGTACGGAACAACAATCATCGCGCCACCCCAGCCTGCAGGTCCGCCGCCACCGCCTGCAAAAGGTGCTGTGTGCTGAACGTGACCCGTTGACTTATCCTGGCAGTCTTTGATATCTTCAATCCACTTTCTATACATCGCTTCGGCGTCAAATTCGGTCATAACAGCATCGCAGGTAAGCATTCCGTCACCTGTATATCCGAGGCGTTCACGATGCGGACAGTCCGAAGGTATACAACCGTGGGTGTTGCCAAGCTGTGTATTTATAAAAGCCTTGTAGTACCAGTTAAGGGTTTCGTCACTGCATTCGAAAGACGACGTTATATCAATATCCGTGTGAATTACACGTACTTCGGCAACCTCACAATTATTGCTCACGACAAAATACTGAAATCCGTGCCAGGTGAAGTACGGATGATATAACTCACCCGAATTATCCGTTATTGCAAAGAAACGTTGTCTTTGCTCATTGTAACCGACGGACATATTGTCAATATCAAGGTTTTCGTCAAGCTCTTCTGCACACTCGTACCAAAGATGCTCACCCGGTTCATTGCAACGCAGAACAGGATATCCTGTTATATTTCTTTCGACCTTATATACATTATATGTGTCCGCTTTTTTCACAAGCTCGGGAGTAAGCGTTTCAATAACCTTATCCGACGGGCAGGACTGGATATAATATTCGCTCAAAGGCGCAACGGAGATATCAGGCTTTGTCCAACCGTGCTTCTGTGCTTCTGAAGTGTTCCACTTTCTGTCAAACCTCGAGTAGTCGTGATTCTCTCCGTGGAAAAGATTCGAGTTAACAAAAAAGCCTCTTTTGTAGAGTGTATTGGCATCAGAAAGAATCTGCTTGCCATCCTCAAAATCAATCTTGTAGCAAAGCTTAATTTTACCGTAGCTGACGTTACCCTCGCCTTTTCTTAAAAGCTGATGATAGAATCCACCGCCAACCATTACACCAAGCACATTTTCACCTTCATGAAGATACTTTGTGATATCGTACTTCATTACGTTGATTCTGTGTGACCACACATCGTTCAGCGGATAGGAAAGCACCATATCGGGACGATTATGATAATCCGTATACGCAGGTGCAAACTCGTCATCGCTTACCCTCTGACCGTTGATATATAAAACAAAATAGCCCAATCCGCAGATTGTTATCTCTGCAGACTGAGCTTTATCATTAATAAATTCAGCACGAAAAAGTGCTGCATCCGCATCACTTTTCGGGCATATCCATCTTGCGTCTGAAAAAAGTTCTTTATGTGTCATAGTATCGCCTCCGAAAAGATGATACTACATTCAGGCTTTTTTTACAACACAAAATTACAATTCTTCCACCGAAACAATTCCTTCTGCCGTTGAAATCGCAGTCATAATCTTATCGTGCGAAATCTTTTTGGGAAGCTGAAGCTGGAAAATTGCACAGGCATTGTTACCCGACTTTGTAATTTCAAGGTCAATGATAACAATACGGTAGCTTTTAATAAGGCGGATAACGTTATCAAGATGCTCGTTATCCTCGTATTCAACATATATATTCAGGTTTCGCGAATTAACAAGAACCCAATACTCAAATTTAACAAAAAAGATTTCAGCAACAACGATAACAAGCGTTGCAATCACTGCCGCCTCATAGTAAGCCGCTCCGATTGCAAGGCCGATAATTGCACAAGTCCAGAGACCTGCCGCAGTCGTAAGACCCTTGACCTGACGGCGTTTGGTTACGATGATAGCACCCGCACCGATGAAACCGATACCTGCAACAACCTGTGCACCAAGTCTTCCGATATCCGTGTAAAGATTAAGGTCATAAAACAAAAACTGGCTTGTAAGCGTTGTCATCGAAGCTCCGAGACAGATAAGAATATGCGTACGAAAACCAGCAGGACGGCGCTTATGCTCACGTTCAATACCGATTATGCCACCGCACAGAACTGCAAGAAAAAGACGGAAGAGCACTGAAACCGTTGTAACATCTCTTAAAAAATCAAGAAAACCAAGCATTATCCGCCCTCCCTTATATTTCGTCAACAAGAGTGACATAATCTAACTTTGAAATTTTTGACATAACGTGAGAGTGAGTTTCTCCCTTGGGCAGACCCATTGAAATAACTGCACCGATCACGACACCGTTGGACTGTTTTTCACGCTGGGTGTCAACGTCAAAAATCTGAATATTCAAAGCTTTTATCGTGCTGATAATCTCGCCGAGGTTATCCATTCTGTCAAATTCAACGTAGAGATCCATATTTCTGGCATTGGCAATTACCCACGCACCGAGCTTATTGAAAATCGTCGTTGTAATAAGAATCAGAAGGAAGCCGAACACGGCACATTCATAGAATCCGGAACCGATCGCAAGACCCATACAAGCAGATGCCCACAGGCCTGCCGCAGTAGTAAGGCCCTTAACCTCCTGACGGCCCGTTACAATAATCGTACCTGCACCGAGGAAACCGATTCCGTTTATAACCTGAGCGCCGAAACGGGAAACATCGGTTTTAACCCCGACCTTATCCGCAATTTCCGCCCAGAGACCTGAAAGAAGGTTTGCTTCGTACTGACTCAATACCATGGTAAGAGCTGCACCGAGACAAACTATCATATAAGTACGGCTACCTGCCGCGCGGTGCTTCTGTCCGCGTTCAAGACCGATAAGTCCGCCGAAGAACACAGCCATAAGAATTTTCACAATCAAGGCTGCAAAGCTCACCTGACGGAACGGATCCAACCAGGATATCAAAGAATCCATAACAAAACCTCCTTACTTTCCTAAATAATATGTTAACGGACGTGATTGTATGTTCACGCCCGCCGAAATTGATTGAGTTATTTTACTATAATTTTCCATACTTGTCAAGTAAATCTGTGAATTTTTGATATCAAAAAGAGAAAAATAATTTCAGGTGATAATTATGAACGATGAAAAAGGTAAAGTATATCGCAATATAGATGAACCCGTCTTCGGCAATCCCGAAACCTGTGACGAAATTCTTCACAAATTCGGGACTTATAACATTCAACCGACAGCAGACAGCGAAAACAGCTTTCCAAAAATATCGCATGGTTTACCGACAAGCAGAAAGAAAAAGAATTACAAAGGATTCGACAAAGAAGAAAGAGAGTCTTAATCGACTCTCTTTCGTTTTCTTTCAAAAAGTTCTCTTTGTTTTTGTGCCAGTTTTCTTCGTCTTTCTTCCGTTTCTTCTTCGAGAAGAATAACTTCGTCACCGTTAATTGAAATCTGCAATCCTTCCTTTATTCCTTCGGGCAATCTGCTTATTTCAATGTTTATGCGTTCACCGTTTTCATCTTCACAGACGGCAAAACCTTCTTCGATTCTGTCTATCGAATATTTCAAAGCAATCACTCACAATTCTCAACGTAATTTTTAATTGCCGCAACGGTTTCTTCGCTTATCACGTGTTCAATTTTGCACGCATCCTCTGCCGCCACTTCCTTGGAGACACCAAGACGAATCAACATTTCCGTAAGCATTGTATGACGCTGATAAATTTTTTCCGCAACATCTTTGCCGACGTCCGTCAGACTCAGGTGGCCTTCGCCGTCAACGGTAACATATCCGCCGTTTTTAAGAAGACCGATTGCACGGCTTACACTAGGCTTCGAATATCCCATATATTCACAAACATCTATTGAACGAACTTCGTTGCTGTTTTTTGTTAAAACATATATAGATTCAAGATACATTTCGCCCGATTCCTGCAAATGCATAATCACACCTCCCGGTACGTTTTTATTATACCATACGGGTAGCTTTTTTTCAAGTTATACGCAGGGCATATTTGTTTAAACCGACGACATACTCATTTATTGCACAAAAATATACCGTTCAGATATATCACACAACATTTTGTTTGAATAAAAAATCTTAGTCTGCATTTTGTGGAGAGTAAAAATCTTCTTGATTTTCTTCAACATAAAACGACAAAAACAGACTTTAACACTGTTTTTTCGGGTGCAACATAAATACAACAATTCCGTTCGATAAAAACATCTTCCGCGACATTATTTTTGCTTTTTCGATTTTTTCTGCAATTCCGCTTCGTCATCATTATAGAAAAACCCAAAGCATATTGACATTCATATGTATTGGGTGTATGATATTGAGGAAACGTGAATTTAATTCACAATATTGGAAGGTTTGTTATGAAAGCTGTATATTCAATTACAAAAAGTGCGCTCGTGCTCGAAGACGGAAACTTTGTTCTTACATACGGAATCGAAGCAACGGATAAGGAAAGCGGCTCCCGCCTTTCGGAATTCAGGGACGTTTCCGTCAACAAGAAATTTACAGAGCGAATAGTTTCCACTCTTAATTCCTGCGAAGCAGAGCTTTGCCACTTTCACGAAATTATAATCGACGAGCTTAATCGATAAAAAAGGATTGGTCGCATCGGCAACCAATCCTCTGTTTTTTTTATTTTTTAACTGTTTCTTTCTTAGACTTATTTTCAGCCTTCGCATTCATCTGAGCAATCTGCTTGTTGATATCGTTTTCTCCCTTATGGTGGAACGGGAAAATCTTGAGGACAACCCAACCTATCGCAGCGCCGCCTGCGTTAAGAACTGTATCTGCCATAGTATCCATAATCGGCCAACGCCCGGGATAAATCGGATCAAAGAGAGTCGCTTCCTTCTGCGTTCCCACAGCAAGTTCATAACACCAATGTTGTGCGTCGCCTATTGCACCCGTTTCGGGGTTGCACATAAACTGGTCTGCAAAAAATTCAAAAAGCTCCCAGGCTGTTGAAGCAAAAAGAGCAAACCCTAATGATGCAAAGATAACAATAGAAACCGAGCACTCTTTTTGGTCTCTCTTCTGCATTGCAACTATCGTCTCGTATCCGATAAGAACCGCAAGACCGCAGTTTAAAAAGTGCATTCCCGAGTCCCACCAGCTGAGATCATAGTAGAAATTAAGGAACTTACCGCCGAACGAACCACAGAAAGCCATAAAAGTAATAAGAATCTGAATATATGACGGAACATAGCGGAAAAGCGATTTTTTCGGAAACATCATCATAACTTCCCATGCAAACATTGCCGCAAAGTTTGCAAGAACCTGAGTCACATCTGCCATATCTCTTGTTCCGTTCGAAACACCGATTATGCTTGCAATCAACGCATATATCATAAGTCCGCGGAAAATCCACCATACGACAATTTCCCAGGTTTTACAATTTTCTTTTATACGAGAAAAGTATTCTTTCATCACTTACCCATCCTCTTTGAAATATTCTTCTAAAGAATATACTAAAAGTCGTTTTTTGTCAAGGATTATATTATGGTAACAAAAAGCAGGCAACCCGTAGGCTACCTGCTTAAAAAATGCCTATTCAGAGTTTAAAACTGAATACCGTCCCAATCGTCATTCTGAACATTCTTCTGCTCAGGAACCTGTTCCTGAACCGGATTCTCAGGCTGATCAGCCAATGTATCCATATACTGGTTATACTGATTCCATGTCTGCTCCTCAGGTTCATCCTTCGGCTGGTTATTCTTTTTCTTGTTTGCAACAACAATTACAACAATAACTACTGCACCGATAAGAAGGATTGCAGCTACGATAACAATTATTATTGTGTTCTTCGGAGCGTCTTTTACTTCATTTTCTGTTTCTTCTTCATCTGCAGCTTCTGTTGTAAGATTTTCGAATTCATCCCATACTACTGCTGAATTCTTGTTGAAAATGAACTGCGGATTTCCGTTGCCGAACATTGATTCTGCCTGCGGGAATGCTGCATAGAATTCCTCTTCAGAACCTTCATAATATACGTTTTTGAGGTTATGACAACCGTCAAATGCACCTGCACCGATTGTCATAACAGAAGATGCGATATGAACGGTTTCAAGATTGTAGCAGTTTCTAAAGCTATTTGCACCGATATGAGTTATACCGTAGCGGATTGTAGCTTCTTTGATGTCTGCTCTGTAGCTTGTGATCCATTCGGGTTCATTAGCAACGTAATCAGTCATTGCACCTGAACCTGAGATAAGGATAGCACCTGTTGTTTCATCAAAGATCCATGTTGCACTCGCACCGCAAGCACCGCTGTTGTTTCCTGAAGCGCTGTTTGTTGCTGTTACTGAAGTTGTTACTGTAGCAGCAGTTGTTGTAGTAGTTGTAGTCGGTTTTGTTGTGGTAGTCGTAGTCGGCTTTGTCGTAGTCGGCTTTGTCGTAGTCGGCTTTGTTGTAGTCGGCTTCGTTGTAGTCGGCTTCGTTGTAGTCGGCTTTGTTGTGGTCGGCTTTGTTGTGGTCGGCTTTGTTGTTTCGTTAGCCGCAACAGACGGAAGATTATTCTTTACAGAAACGCTGACCTTGCTTGTGTCCGCTGCATCACAGTTTGTTACTTTAAGTGAAAAGTCATCCTTTGTAACATACTTGCCGGGAACTTTGTCAAATGTATATGTTGCAATAGTTGTGCCTGCGCTAACATTGTCTACTGATGCACCTGAAACGAGACCTGTATCAGGGTTAGTCATTGCAAAACCACCCGGAAGTGAAGCACTAATATTTGAACAAGATTTAACCTTTGAACTATTGTAGCTTACCCCAAAGTCAACCGCTGCAAAGCTGCCGCTGTCGAGTTTAACTGTAAGTACAACCTTGTTGTCCGTTTCGCTTGAAAGGTTAAGCGAAAAAACAGCACTTCCTGCCGCCTGCGGTACAAGCTCCAATCCCATCACAGGAACGAAAGCAAATAACATTAAAACGATAAGAAGCGATGCCATTACTTTTTTGAATACTTTATTCATCGTAATTCCTCCCTAAATTTTTGAAATGCACATTTACATCTCATATGGGGACATTGTAACACATATATCAAAAAACTTCAATAAGGAATTACTGTAAGTTTCAAAAATGTACAATTTCGTTAAGGCGTGTCGATAAATTCGGGTTTGTCGGGATGATTTAATGAAAGTCTATAAATTCTGTCGGCGGCAGCAAGCCACCGTCCTACGCTGTTTATTTAACTCATCACGTAGGGGACGGGTTTCCCGTCCCGTCAGATACGGTGCAATTTTGCGGGAGGAGAAAAGCCTCCCCTACAGACACTATCAAAGTCGAGGTGTTATATTTTAGCGTCGCAGACCCTTAATGTTTGCAATGCAAACACATCATTCGCGTAGCGAACATCATTCATCATATCCGCACAGCGGATGCATCATTGCAAAGGCATCGCCTTTGCTCTACAAACCCGAATTTG
>JAGAKF010000048.1 GCA_017625835.1 Clostridia bacterium | reverse complement strand
GCGTAGCTCCTGCACGGAAGTCCTCTTTCCTTTGCAAGTTTGGTCATAAGCATATTCTTGTCATAGCAGTAAATATAGAAGTTATAATCGTCACGAACAGTAGAACAACGAACATACAAAGCGTAGTCGTCTGTGGTGATACGGAATCCCCATAAACCGCCGTATGGCTTTGTGAGTGCCCATTCGTTATGGGTTCGGCAGATATTATACATATCGCCCTTGCTTGCAAGAACATTTCCCTTGCCGTGAAGCTTATTGACGATAGCATCAAAAATGATGGTAAACTTATCGTCCTTCAGATCAAAACACTTATGAGGAAACCATTTGTGATAGAAGTCGTTTCCGCTTCTGCCGAAATCTCCTCTGAGGTGTCCGATGCACCCAAGCTCTCGCGTTTCATTCTCGTCAGAATATATGAGTTCTTTTTCCTCTTTGAGCTTCATAGCTTCAATAACCATACTTATTCACCCTCCTTGCTCTCGGTTTCTTCGGCAAGAGCGAAGAAAGAGAATACACGGTTTTCCTTAATCGCGTCCTGCAAATCACAGATAGCGAGCATTTCCGCTTTCGTGATGTTGGGTATTTCAAGAATATCTTTTAATTTAAGAGCCGTGACCGCCTTTTCGGTGGTAATTCCCGATTCGATCAATCGGGTAATAACTCTCTGATTTGTTCTGTTGATAGTAGCCATTAACGATCCTCTCTTTCACTTTTCTTCTTTTCTTTCTTAATTTGCTCGATTGCTTTCTTGGCAAACTCGGGAATTTTATCGTCGGGAACGATACCTGCAATTTCGTATCTGTAAACCTTGAACTTTTTACCCGTTTTCAAGCTCCAAGCCGTGCAGGATTTTTGATGATGCCCGTTGATTGCTCCATATCCGCTTTCAATCTGATATAACTGATTGATAATATCCTTGCAACCGTCTATCAGTTCTCTTTCGTGCAGCGCAACAACCTTTCCGCGAATATCATCGTCCTCTCCAATGGGAATTAACTCCTCGGGTTTAAGGCAATCCGCATTTTCCACACCGAGGGCGATACGCTCATTTTCAAGTTCTGCAATGGCATCGGAAATATCCTTAACATAGAGCTTCATAACCTCCAAATAGTCATTTCCTGCGATTGCGTTTTCGTAGTGAGCCAAGAAGGTTTCCCTTCTTTCCCTGCACTTCATATAAGGGTGAGGTTCATTCTCGTCCGTGCTGATGCAAAACAAGAAACGCTTGCCGCCGACATTTACAGAGTTTTCAACGGCATAATTCTGTATCATTTCTTTTTCCATTTATCTATCTCCTTTATCTTCTCTTTTTTTGTTTAGGTGCTTGCGATAATAGTCAAGCGCCTTGATTATGGTTTCTTCGACCTGCTTTTGGGGTGTTCCCCTTGGAAAGAAACGTTCAAGTTGTTCCATCGGTATCTTGAGTCTTTCCTTCTGATTTCCTTTCTGTTCTGTCATTATGGCGAATATGGCGTCCATATCCAATTTACCGTCTGCACTCATCTTTCGCATACGGATTGCTTGGTCGTGGGAAGGAAAGCTCTCCTCGGTGTCTATCGTTTCAACCAAATCTCGCTGCTCCTCCTCCTGCAAGTAAGAAAGCTCTACCGCAGGTCGCATACCGATTTT
>JAGAKF010000047.1 GCA_017625835.1 Clostridia bacterium | reverse complement strand
CCGGGGGAGCCGGTGTTGCTTTACCTGCAGGGATCTGAAGCTTAATAAAGCCTACTACCTTCTGAGCCATTTTTTGCACCTCCAAAATATGTGGTTCGGCGGAGCAATTGAAAAGTTTTTTGCTCCTCCCACGGGGAGCCGGAGCTCCATACCCAAAGGGGTATATAATTAAAGCGGAAACGCTTAATTATCACGTAAAACTGTTAATAATTAATCAGCAACGAGTTCAACCTGATCAAGTTCGAGCTCAACCAGAGTTTCCTTGCCGAACAAAGCAGAAACTGTAACTTTAACCTTATTGTTGTCAAGGTCGATTTCTTCAACAGTTCCTGAGAAACCTTCAAAGATTTCGTCGATGATGTTGACTGTATCGCCAACCTCGTATTTGACTTCAACGACTTTCTTTTCAACGCCGAGTCTGTAAACTTCCTCTTCAGTAAGCGGAACCGGCTTACCTTCGGGACCTACAAAACCTGTTGCACCGCGAGTTCCGCGGATAACGAGCCAAGCTTCATCGCTGATTCTCGGCATATCGTTTTCGTCAAGGAAAGTTGCAATCTTTACCATAACATAGCCGGGGAAGATTTTGCGCTCAACCTCACGGGTCTTGCCGTCTTCACGAACCTCAACTACTGTTTCGGTCGGAATTTTGACTTCAAAAATCTCGTCCTGCATCTTACGGTTTTCCGCAGCTTTCAAGATGTTTGTCGCTACTTTATTCTCATAGCCTGAGTAGGTATGCACAACATACCATCTGGAGTCATTAGACATTGCCTTTCCTCCGTATACTCTTAATTATTCAGCAACTGTAGCCGCTGATGTGTTTGCTTCCGTAGTTGCAGCTGTTGTTGCAACGGGAGCAGCTGTTGTTGTCTGAGCTGTTGTTGTAACAGTAGTCCTGTTCTCTGCTGCTTCGCGAAGAGCATCGATACCGCTTGTAAGACCAAGGTCTATAAGGAAAACTGCAACACCGATTACTGCGATACACGCAAGTGTAACCAAAGTTCCTTTAAGAACTTCTTTGCCTGCAGGCCAAGTAATCTTCTTAACTTCGCCCTTGAGGTCTTTGAAGAAGCGAGCAATTGCCTTAAAGATGTTCTTCTTATTCTTCGGCTTCTTGGATGTTTTTTCCTTTTCAGCCTTAGCAATCTTCTTTGCTGCTTCTGAGCTTTCTTTGTTAGCCATAGCAGTTATCCTCCCAGCTTACTTCGTTTCTTTGTGGAGAGTGTGCTTTTTGCAGAATCTGCAATACTTGTTCATCTCCAACCTGTCGGGTGTGTTCTTCTTGTTTTTCATTGTGTCATAATTGCGCTGTTTGCATTCTGTGCATGCAAGTGTAACTTTGACTCTCATTTCTTTCGGCACCTCCATTTTACCGGTTAATCCGGACCTATAAGCCTCCCTCGTAACGGACTTACACCTTGTAAGTTCCTAAAAGAGGGCACAAAAAAAGAACCCTCTACAAGAGGTACGAGTATTTTAGCAGATATATCAATATTTGTCAATAGTTTTTTGTGCATTTTTTCTGTAAGATTCTTTGATTTTAAAGGCTTCGCGCTTTTTCGCAAGCGGTTGTGGACAAGCCTTTACGTCGGCACAAAATGTGCGAATTGACTTTAGCGTTTCGATTTGCTAAAATGTGTCGTAAGATAAAATTTATAGTGTGGCGATAAATTTATGATAAGAATTAATGAAATAAAACTGCCTCTCGAATCGACAAACGAGGACGTCCTTGCCGCTGCGGCAAAAGCGTTGCGTTGCCCGAAGAGAAAAATCAGAACTCTTGAAATCGCAAGAAAGTCGCTCGATTCAAGAAAGAAGGATAACCTTTTCTTTGTTTACAGCGTTGACGTTACGGTTGACGGTGACGAGCAGGAAGTTCTTGACAGAAGCGGTTGCAAGAAAGCGATAATCACCGAACCGTTTTCATATATATTACCCGAAAACAAAAGAAAAAGCAATCTCCGTCCCGTTGTTGCGGGATTCGGCCCCGGAGGAATGTGGGCGGCGCTTACACTTGCGCGCGCAGGGCTTCGCCCTATCGTTCTTGAAAGAGGACGCGATATTGACCGACGCACAGCCGACGTAAACCGTTTCTGGACAACTAAAGTTATTGACGAAACTTCAAACGTTCAGTTCGGCGAGGGCGGTGCAGGAACTTTTTCCGACGGCAAGCTTACAACTGGAATCAAGGATAAGCTTTGCAGAAAGGTTTTCCTCGACTTTGTTGAATTCGGCGCTCCCGAAGAAATTCTTTATTCGTGGCGACCGCACATCGGCACGGACAAGCTCGTTCAGGTCGTCAAAAATATGCGAGAGGAAATCAAAGCCCTCAGCGGTGACGTGCTTTTCTCCTGCTGTCTTACGAACATTATCGTGGCAAACGGAGTGATCCACGGCGTGACATATATAAACGAAAAGGGAGAGACAATCGACCTCGAAACAGACAGCCTTATCCTTGCAATCGGACACTCTGCAAAAGACACGGTTGAAATGTTATATAATAAAGGTATAGATATTATGCAGAAGCCGTTCTCTGTCGGTGCAAGAATCGAGCACCCCAGAGAGATGATAAACCGTTCGCAATACGGAAAATTCGCGGGGCACCCTGCTCTCGGCGCTGCTGACTACAAGCTCGCCTGTCATCCGCCCCACGGCAGAGGTGCATATACATTCTGTATGTGTCCCGGCGGTACTGTTGTTGCGGCAGCAAGCGAAAACGGCGGCGTAGTTGTTAACGGAATGAGCAACTTTGCGCGTGACGAGGAAAACTCGAATTCAGCGCTCCTTGTCGGCATTGAGCCCGAAGATTTCGGCAGCGACCATCCTCTTGCAGGATTTAAACTGCAGAGAGAAATCGAAGAAAAAGCCTTCCGTTGCGGCGGCGGTGATTTCACGGCACCTGCACAGTTGGTCGGCGATTTCCTGCAGAATGTTAAATCAACTCAGCTCGGAAGCGTCAATCCTTCCTGCCACACAGGCGTTAAAATGGGCAACATCCGCGAAGTTCTTCCGAAAAAAGTTACGGACACAATGGCAGACGCTATCGTAAAAATGGGACAGCAGCTCAAAGGCTTCGATCTGCCCGACGCTGTTCTGACGGCACCCGAAACCCGTTCATCCTCTCCCGTAAGAATTATGCGCGACGAATTTTATCAGGCGCTTAAGGTGAGAGGTCTCTACCCCTGCGGTGAAGGTGCAGGCTATGCCGGCGGTATTGTTTCCGCCGCGGTTGACGGTATCCGCTGTGCGCACGCAGTATTGAGTGACGAATTTTAAACAGTAAAAAACGGACTGCTTCGGCAGTCCGTTCAGTTTTTTCGTATTCAGATTATACAAATCCGAAAAGTCTCTGGAACAAGTTTGCAATTTTAAAGATTATATTTCTTATGGGAACAAGTATAATTTCGACTATGCTCATCTGAGAATCGCCGCCAGAAACTGCTCCGTCGAAGGATGAATGTGTATCGCACATCCAGGAAATCATACCGTTTGTTCCTTCCATTTTTACGGTTTCTCCGTTTCCGTTGACCGTCGTTACGTTCTTATAAGGTGAACCGTCAGCCATAAAGAAATCGTACATTATTGTTGTATAAAGACGATGGTTGGAATCGCCCTTGCTTCCGTCCGGATTCACTACTTCCGTAAAGCTTGAAAGACGGCAGTTTGCAGGATTTGCGTTGTATTCGCAGATCTTTTCCCACTGCGGCAAAGTGCTTGCTGCGTAGTTTACGATAGGATCAAGCTTACTTGCCAGAACCCATACGGAAACATCTTCAGCCTTCTTTATGTCCTCAACGCTTCTTGAGCCTGTTGCTGCAAGCGGATAAATTCCTGCAAAATATTCGGGATATGCAATCGCAAGATCCCATGTCATTTCGCCGCCTGCCGAAGAACCGCCGACGAAGATGCGTGTTGTGTCGACATTTTCAGAATGTTCTTCGATAAAGCAATCGATAAGCGTGCGAAGCGGATCAACAAAAGACTTGCTCCAGTACTGCAATTTATCTTCAGGACAACGCGGAAGAAGGATATATGCTCCGCCTGTGTCCTTCCATCTTGACTGAAGCTCCGCAGATGCCCATGTTGCCATTGAGCTGTCCGCAAGCTGAGAACCGGGAGCTGTACCGTGGCCGATTCCGTGAAGATAGATAACAATGGGATATTTCTCTTTGTCTCCTTCGCCTGCAGGAGAATAGTAACAATAATCAAGCGCGTGACCGTTGCTTTCGTCCGCAACACCGCTTTCAAACTGACCGCGGAGAGCATCCATTCCTGCAGAAAGAGGTAATGCCTTTTTTGTTTTATCAGCTGCGTCTGCATTCAAAATAAGCGGTACAAGGAAAACACACAAAGCCATAAGCACTGCGAAAACTTTTTTCATAACCGACACGTAAACCACCTCATACTAATTTATAGTTCTATTTTACCATAATCTCTGTTCCCCTGCAAACAACAACCTCAACGATAAGTGTTGTGTTTCTGTATATTAATATAGTATAACTTTTCACAAGGTTTGTCAACTTTGTAAACTGTTTCCGTTTTTAATCAACGTCGTAAAATTGTATAGTTTTATAACAGACGGATTGTTTTGATATATTGTTTTTTACGGATGAGGGTCCCCGTTACGGTATGCCGCCATAACGTTTTTGAAGATTTCTCCGTTTGACGGTGGTGTCCAGGTGATAGCATTTGCCCCTGCTTCAATCGTCGCCCTTATGCTTTCGTCTGTCGGTCCTCCCGTTGCGATTATCGGAATATCGTGGTGGTTCTTTCTGATTTTCATTATTATATCCGTAGTTTTTGCTGCTCCCGAGACGTTGATTATGCTCGCACCTGCTTCGATCCTTGCGTCGATATCCTCATCTTCCCTGACAACCGTTATAACTGTCGGAATATCTATCGATTGAGCAACGGAAGCAACAACTTCATTTGATGCAGGGGCGTTCAGCACGACACCCATAGCGCCCTGCATTTCGGCATAGGTTGAAAGGATGAGCACCCGCGGACCTTTCGTAAGCCCTCCACCGACTCCGACAAAAACGGGAATATCCGAAACCTGCAGAATCGCCTGGGTAATTACAGGCTGAGGCGTGAAGGGATAAACGGCAATCACCGCATCCGCATTGACGTTTTTAATTATAGCAACATCGGTTGAAAAAACCAAAGATTTTATTCGTTTGCCGAAAACGGTTATTCCGCTACATTCGCGGATAACCTCGGGCACCCGCAAAGAAAACTTTCTCAGCGTGCCGTCAATCGGTCTCGGGTGAACCTTCGCCATTTAACCACTTCCTTTATTCCAAATTATAATATAAAATTGTTTCGGATTTATTAAGTAACTTTTAATATACATCCGCACTCTTGAAAAAATAGTCAAAACATAGTAAAATATCTTTGATATTTTTACTCTGCGAGGAATTACTATGCTTTCTGAAAAAATACAGAAAATTTTACTTGAAGTGCAGAAGCCGGGACGTTACGTCGGCGGCGAACTCAACAGCGTTATCAAAAACAAGGATGACGTCGCAGTACGCTACGCTTTCTGCTTCCCCGATACATACGAAATCGGTATGTCTCACCTCGGAATGAAGATCCTTTATTCTGTAGTCAATAACCGTGACGATGCGTGGTGCGAACGAGTTTTCGCTCCCGATAACGATATGGAAGAAAAAATGAGGGAGAACAACATTCCCCTCTGGGCTCTTGAAAGCGGCGACAGCATCAAGGACTTTGACCTCATCGGCTTTACCCTGCAGTATGAACTGAGCTTTTCAAACGTTCTTAATATGCTCGACCTTGCAGGCGTGCCTCTTTATTCCAAGGACAGACCTGACCTTGCGCCGATTGTCGTTGCAGGCGGTCCGTGCGCTTGTAATGCCGAGCCGATGGCGGATTTCATCGACGTGTTTATGCTCGGTGACGGCGAGGAAACAACGGAGCTCCTCATCTCTCTTGTTAAAAAGCATAAGGAATTGGGCTCTTCAAAGCTCGATTTCCTTCGCGACGTCGCAACGCGCAAGGGATTTTACGTTCCTGCTTTTTACGACGTTGAATATAACGAAGACGGTACAATCAGCAGTGTAACCGCAAAAGAAACCGCACCCGAAAAGGCTGAAAAAGCTATCGTTTCGGATATGGATAAGGCTGTTTACCCCGAAAAATTTATCGTTCCCTCAATCGAGGTCGTTCACGACAGAGTTACGGCAGAAATCTTCCGCGGTTGCATAAGAGGTTGCCGTTTCTGTCAGGCAGGCTTTCTCTACCGTCCTATCCGCGAAAAATCCCCCGAGGTTGTTGAAGAACAGTGCAAAAAGCTCTGCGAAACATCGGGCTATGACGAAATTTCCCTCTGCTCACTCAGCACGAGCGATTACACGGGGCTTCAGCCTCTTCTCAACTCCATGCTCGATTGGACAACAAAAGAAAAAATCAACATTGCTCTCCCCTCTCTGCGTGTTGACAACTTCTCAGACGAGCTTATGGAAAAGCTTGCCGTTGTGCGCAGAAGTTCGCTGACATTCGCACCCGAAGCAGGTACACAGCGACTTCGCGATGCCATAAACAAAAACGTTACCGAAGCTGATGTTATGTCCACCGTAGACAAGGCATTCGCAGGCGGTTGGACAGCAGTCAAGCTTTACTTTATGATCGGTCTTCCGACGGAAACGCTTGACGACGTTGCAGGAATTGCACAGCTCGGTCAGAAGGTCGTTGACGAATTCTACCGCCTCCCCGACAGACCGAAGGGAAAAGGCGTTCAGGTCAGCATCAGTGCTTCTTCATTCGTTCCGAAGCCGTTCACGCCGTTCCAGTGGGAACCTCAGGATACTCAGGAAATGCTTGCCGAAAAGCAGGAGCATCTTATGGCAAGCGTTACAACAAAGAAAATCAAAATTTCAACCCATACAACTCAGACAAGCTTTATGGAGGGCGTTCTTGCCCGCGGTGACAGACGTCTCGCAAAAGTTATTGAGCTCGCCTGGAAAAAAGGTTGCAAGTTTGACAGCTGGGACGACCAGTTCAGATATGACAAGTGGATGGAAGCTTTTGAGGAAGCAGGACTTGATCCTAAATTCTATGCTAACCGCCGCCGTGATTTTGACGAGATTCTTCCTTGGGATCACCTCGACTACGGCATAAGCAAGAAGTTCCTTATAAACGAAAATAAAAAAGCTCACGAAAGCATAACAACACCGCACTGCAGAATTCAGTGTGCAGGCTGCGGCTCAAATAAACTTAACGGAGGTAAATGCGATGCGCTCAGTAAGGCTTAATTTTTCAAAAACAGGCAGAGCGATTTACATCTCTCACCTCGACGTTAACAGAATGATGACCCGTGCCGTCCGTCGCGCTCAGCTTCCGATGTGGTACACCGAGGGCTTCAACCCTCATCCGTATATCGCGTTTGCTCTGCCCCTTTCTCTCGGTCAGTCAAGCGACTGCGAATATATGGACATCCGCATTGAGGGCGATATGACAAACGAAGAAATTATGCAAAGGCTCAACGAAACTCTGCCCGAGGGATTGAAAATTCTTTCCGTCGGCGCACCCGTTCACGATGCAAAGAACATCGAAAAGGCACAGTACTTCGTAAAAATCGTCTTCGCAAACCCGGAAGAAGCATCTCTTTTCCGCGACAAGGCGGAAGAACTGCTGCAAGGCGAAGAGCTTATGGCAGAAAAGCCGGGCAAAAAAGGTCACCGCAAAATTATGAAACAGGTTAACCTTATCGATATGATTTTTGACGCAAAAATCACCTGCACAGACAGCTTTGTTAACCTTCAATGTGTCCTTGCGGCAGGAAATACCCACAATCTGAACCCCACTCTTCTCGTTGAAACAATTGAAAATTGTGTTTCTCTCAAACACTCTCAACTACATATAGTACGCAAAAAGATTATCACAAAAAATAATGAAAATTTCTGCTGATTTTTCAAAAAAAGCCTTGCAAAACGGAACAGTTTGTGATAATATATTCAAGCATTTCTGACCACTGCAGGGATAAGTATGCCCTCAGCGGGGTTTAATGCCCAACATTAAAGCGGACGGTCCTCTGGAGAGTAATCTCGTACGAACGCCTGAAATTCTATGGGAGG
Organism: Clostridia bacterium; assembly: GCA_017625835.1. GTDB lineage: Bacteria > Bacillota > Clostridia > Oscillospirales > Acutalibacteraceae > CAG-488. Next base: position 48,429 of record JAGAKF010000047.1, on the reverse strand, counting down.
TGTCTGTAATGGACGCACTTAAGTTAATCGCACAGGACAGCCTCAAGCCTGAGGTTTCCGAAGCAATCAAAGTCGGTAACACAATCAAAATCTGGGTTAAGATCCGTGAAGGCGAAAGAGAAAGACTCCAGGCTTTCGAGGGTACAGTAATCGCTCGTAAGGGTAGCGGTGTTTCCGAAACATTCACTGTTCGTCGTGTATCTTACGGCGTTGGCGTTGAAAGAGTTTTCCCGATTCATTCCCCCAACGTTGACAAGATCGAGCTTATCAGAACAGGTAAGGTACGCAGAAGCAAGCTCTACTATCTGCGTGACAGAGTCGGTAAGGCAGCTAAGGTTAAGCAGCAGATCGGCTAAGCGAAGAGCTGAAGGTACGCAAGGCCGTACCATTGAGGGTATGGGAGGCTTATGCTTCACCATGCCCTTTTTTCAATTTATAACACCACGTTCTCACATTTCGGAGGTAACGCTATGTTTTTAAGCAAGCGTAAGGTTCAGAGCGAGCGTATCGAGTATCTTACCGACGGACTTACTCCTGAACAGGCAAAAAAATACAGAAAAAAATGGCTCAGGATTTTTGACCTCAGCGGTTCAATCGTAACAGCCATTATTATAATATTTATCCTCTTCACCTTTGTTTTCCGTCCTGCAAGCGTTGTCGGCGAATCTATGCTTCCGACTCTGCAGAACGGCGACTGGCTGATCACAATGCCCCAGAGCGAGTACGAATACGGCGACATCGTTGTTTTCACTCCCGACGAGCATATGACAAACCACGAGGGTGAACCGCAGAACGGCGAGCCTTACATCAAGAGAGTTATCGCAACGGAAGGCCAGACGGTTGACATCAACTTTGTTTCAGGTCAGGTTATGGTTAACGGAAAAACTATTGACGAACCGTATATTCTTGAGATCACAAAAGAGGCTTCCGACGTAAGCTTCCCCGTAACCGTTCCCGAAGGCAAGCTTTTTGTTATGGGTGACAACCGTAACAACTCACGCGACAGCAGAACAAGCGGCGTCGGCTTTGTTGACAAAGAAACTGTTCTCGGCAAGGCTGTGTTCAGACTTCTTCCTTTGGGAAAATTTGACGTGTATGAAAATTTTAACCCCGGAGAATAATTATGGAAAACACTCCCACAGTTGAAAATACAAACGAAAAGAAAAAATACGGACCGGTTGCGCTTGCATATGATGTTGTTTCAATTTTTACAACTGCGCTCGTGATTATCGCGATCCTTTTCGCTTTCTTTATCCGCTTTGTCGGAGTTGACGGAAGCTCCATGGAACCGACACTTTCGCACAGCGACTGGCTTATTGTTTCCGCGATCAACAGAAACATTGAAGTCGGCGACATTGTAATAAGCACTCAGCCGAACTCTTTCAACGAGCCTATCGTAAAAAGAGTTATCGCAAAGGGCGGTCAGACTGTTGACATCGACTTCGTTTCGGGCAGCGTTTACGTTGACGGTCAGAAGCTCGACGAGCCGTATATCAGCGAGCCTACCCACACTTCCGAGGGCGTTTCATTCCCCCTCACCGTTCCAGAGGGAACGCTCTTCCTTATGGGAGATAACCGTAACGATTCAACAGACAGCCGTTCACCAATGGTTGGTTGCGTTGACGAGCGGTACATTCTTGGCGTTGTTCAATACCGTTTGACGCCCGTATTCACAAAGTTTAACTGACGGGACTGCTTTTGCAGTCCCTTTTTTAGGAGAAAAATATGAGCGATTTTCAGAAACAGACCGTACAATGGTTTCCCGGTCATATGGCAAAGACGCGCAGACTTATCAAAGAAAGTCTGTCCATGGTTGACTGCGTGACGGAGATTCTTGACGCAAGAATTCCCCTTGCAAGCCGCAACCCCGAAATCGAAGAAATTACCGCATCAAAGCCGCGGATTATTCTTCTCAACAAATGCGATATGGCTGACGAAAAAACCACCGCGGACTGGATACAGTATTTCAAAGCGCAGGGTGCCGAGGCACTTGCCGTTGACTGCCGTTCGGGAAAAGGACTGAACGCGTATCAGCCGCTTGTCCGCAAGGTGCTTGCCGAAAAAATCAAGGCAAACAACGAAAAAGGTATGGTCGGCAAGTCTCTTCGTGTTATGGTTATCGGAATTCCGAACACGGGAAAATCTTCTTTCATAAACAAAATGGCAGGCCGTGTCCGCGCAAAGGTTGCAGACAAGCCGGGCGTTACAACAAGCAACCAGTGGTTCAATATCGGCAACGGAATTGAGCTTCTCGACACCCCCGGTGTCCTCTGGCCAAAATTCGACGATCCCGTTGTCGGCGACAAGCTGGCTTTCATCGGTTCCGTCAAGGATGCCGTTCTCGACATCGAGACAATGGCAGTCCGCCTTATCGACGCACTTCGCGACGGTTACCCCGACAGACTTGCGGAAAGATACAAAATTTCCGACTTTGAGGACCTTGAATCCTGGGAAATCCTTGAGCTTATCGGCAGAAAAAGAGGTATGCTCATTGCAGGCGGTGAAATCAACACCGAGAGAGCTTCCGTAATGCTTCTTGACGAGTACAGGGGCGGAAAGCTCGGCAGGATTTCAATGGAATTCCCGAAAAAATAACAATTTTTAAATTTATTTTTGATTCGTTCATAAATTGGACAAATAAAAACTTATAATAATAATTGAAATATGGAATTGGAGGGATCTACTATGGCAACAGAAAAAATTCTTGTAGTCGATGATGACAATAACATTTGTGAATTACTTCGCCTTTACCTTGAAAAAGAGGGCTATTCCGTAACTCTTGCAAAGACAGGTATGCAGGCTGTACGTTCGTTTGCCGAGCAGCAGCCCGACCTTATGCTTCTTGACATTATGCTTCCCGAGCTTGACGGCTGGCAGGTATGCCGAGAGGTAAGAAAGTATTCAAACAAACCGATCATTATGCTTACGGCTAAGGGCGAAACTTTTGACAAGGTTCTCGGTCTTGAGCTCGGAGCAGACGACTATATCACAAAGCCTTTCGAGGCAAAAGAGGTTCTTGCGAGAATCAAGGCTGTTCTCCGCCGTTCAGGTGCCGCTGCAAACGTTGCTCCTGCGGAAGAGATCAAGCAGGTTTCTTACGACAACCTTGTAATCAACCTTACAAACTACGAGCTCAAGGTCAAGGGTAACCGCGTTGAGGCTCCGCCGAAAGAAATGGAGCTTCTTTACCACCTTGCAAGCAACCCCAACCGCGTTTTCACACGCGACCAGCTTCTCGACGAGGTCTGGGGATTTGATTACTACGGTGACAGCCGTACAGTTGACGTTCACGTTAAGAGAATCCGTGAAAAGCTTGAAGACGTTTCCGACAAATGGGAGCTCAAAACAGTATGGAGCGTCGGCTACAAATTTGAAACCAAGGACTGATAGTCTATGGGCAGAATAAAAAAGCTAAAAGGTACTCGGCTGTTCCGTAAATATCTTTTTATAATAACCTCGGTTATTCTTATGAGTGTTATTCTTCTCTGCTCCTCGTATCTCTTCCTTGCCTCGCGGCATTGGAATTCCGAGCAGATGAACACCCTTCAGCATAATTCCGATATTATTGCGCAGAACTCCCAGCAGATCCTTGTTCGCTTCAACCGAACGGATATGGATGGGAAAACGGACACCTCGCCTCTCGTGATGATCTGCAACACGATGACAATAATGTCACGGGCGATTGAGGCCGATATCTTCATAACGGACGTTGACGGTAACGTTGTTGTCTGCCAGCATATGATTGATGACAACCTCGGCTTTTCGCACAAGCAGCGATGTCCCGTTCACGGACGTTATCATATCGACAAAGAAATCATTCTTGCAGCACAAAAAGGAAATTATTCCGACTCTTCAACCCTTGGCGGTACGTTCGCTTCCGACCAGCTGACAACAGCTTCTCCGATTTCCGTCAACGGTGAGACCGTCGCAATCGTTTTTGCGACCGAGCCGATCAAGACCAGCTGGTATAACTACGCTGAAAGAGTTATTGAAGTTTTCCTTTCGTCCGCAGTGCTTGCGCTTATTGTTTCTTTTCTCACGGTTTATTACCTTTCGTACAGGCTTACGCGTCCGCTTCGCCAGATTTCCGAAGCTATCCGACATTATGCCGAGGGCGATTTCAGCTACAAGGTAAAGGTCAAGGGCAACGATGACATTGCCGAGCTTGCGGAAGCGTTTAACTCGATGGCGATGTCGCTTTCTTCACAGGAAAGCTCAAGACGAAGCTTTGTTGCAAACGTTTCGCACGAGCTGAAAACACCGATGACATCAATCGGCGGATTCATAGACGGAATCCTCGACGGAACGATCAGCAAAGACAGGCAGGACTATTATCTCCGCCTCGTGTCCGATGAAGTGAAACGCCTTTCAAGGCTTGTTACGGGCATGCTTAATATGTCCAAAATTGAAGCAGGCGAAATGCAGATCAACCTCAAGAATTTTGATATCGGTGAAACTATTTTCAAAACACTTCTTAATTTTGAAAAGAAAATCAACGATAAAAACATAGAAATCGTCGGCCTGGACACGATGCAGAGCATTACGGTAAATGCCGACTCGGATATGATACAGCAGGTTGTTTACAACCTCATTGACAATGCGGTCAAATTCACTCCCGAGAACGGATACATCTTTATAAAATCCTATAAAGACAGCGAAAAAACTTTCGTCAGCATCCGAAACAGCGGTGACGGAATTGAACGCGACGAGCTTAACAAGGTTTTTGAACGTTTTTACAAGGTCGACCGTTCACGAAGCTACGACGTAAAAGGTGCGGGACTCGGACTTTTCCTTGTCAAGAGCATCATTGAGCTTCACGGCGGCGAAATCAGAGTAGACAGCAAGGTCGGCGAATACACCGAATTTGCTTTCTGGATACCTAACCAAAAATAAACTCCCAAAAGAGAGGCAGATTGAATTACCATGAACGAAAACGGTAACAACATTTTCCCCGAAAACGAAAATCCGCAGACAAACGACGCTGAAAAGGTTTTCCCTGAGCAGCCTGCACCGGAAACACCGGCACAGCAGCCAGAAGCTGAACAGGCAAAGCCCGAATTCGAAGCTCCGACACAGCAGGCGCCTTATTATAACACAACACCGCCGTACGAAAGCAATCCGTACGTAACCTACTCCTATTCAAAGAACAATCCGGGCTCGATATATTCGCAGTCCGTTCCTTCAGAACCGTCGGCAGATAACGGCAAAAAGAAGAAAAAAAGCAAAGGCTTTGTTGTTTTCATTGTTGTTGCTATCGTTCTTTCCGTTCTTGCAGTCGGACTTTGCATTGCTCTCGCACTTAAGCAGCCTTCAGGCGGAAACGGTGCAAACGATTCTGCCCTGAACGACAGTACGCAGATTACAATAACCGAATCTCCGACACCGTCAAAGAATTCGGAAAGCCTCAATACAATCCAAATTGCTGAAAACGCTGAAAAAATCAACGTCGGCATTATGATTTACGGTAAGACGCAGTCCTTCCTCAACGGTACAACCGACGGACTTGTCGGCGAGGGTTCGGGAATCATTATGGGTGTTGACAAAACAAAAACCTACACTTATATTCTTACCTGCGCTCACGTTATCAGCAACGCTAAAAATCCCGGCTACACTATGACGGTTCAGGATTCCGAAGGAAACACCTACGACGGAATTATGGTCGGTTGCGATGCAAAAACTGACATCGGCGTTATCAAAATCCAGGCAACAGGCCTTACTGCGGCAGAGTTCGGCGACTCTTCAACGCTCAAAAAAGGCCAGAAGGTTTACGCTATCGGCAACCCCGGCGGTATGGAATTTTTCGGTTCATTTACCGACGGTATGATTTCATCAATCGACCGCCCGATAAGCAGCGAAAGCGGATACGAAATGAAGTGTATCCAGCACACAACACCGATCAACTCAGGTAACTCAGGCGGTGCGCTCCTTAACGAATTCGGTCAGGTTATCGGCATCAACTCTTCAAAAATCGTAAGCACAGGCTACGAGGGAATGGCATTCACTATTCCGATCAGCGATGCAAAACCGATTATTGACGACCTTATCGCAAACGGTGTCGTTACAAACAGACCGAAGCTCGGCATTTCCTACACCCCTGCAATGCAGTATCAGCAGTATGCAGTTATCGTTCAGCTCAAGGATCTGCCCGCAGGCTCACTTATCATCCGCGATATCAGCCCCGACAGTTCACTTGCTTCCACAAAGGTTGAGCTTTACGACCTTATCATTGCTGTTGACGGCAAGGATCTCGATACACCCGACATTCTTCTTGACAAGATTGAAAACGGAAAAGTCGGCGATAAGTTTACTCTGACTATCTGCCGTGTTGCAAACGATTATTCAATCTCACAGTTTGATGTAACAGTTGAACTTGTTGAAGACAAGGGTACAACAACCGAACCGACCCAGAGCGAACAGTACAATAATTATTGGGAACAGTTCTTCGGCAACTAAAAAAATCAGGCACTCACTTTCAATAAGTGGGTGCCGTTTGATATGAGGGAAAATATGACAGATATAATTACACTCGGTGAGCTTCTTATCGACTTCACCGCTTGCGGAAAAAACGAAAACGGACAGCGCCTTTTCGTGCAGAATCCCGGTGGTGCTCCCGCTAACGTAGCCGTTGCTGTCGCAAGGCTCGGCGGCAAAGCGGCATTTATCGGCAAGGTCGGCGACGATATGCACGGAAGATTCCTTGCGGAAACGCTGAAAGAAAACAATGTCAACTGCAACTCTCTGATTCTTGACAAAGATTTTTTCACAACGCTTGCTTTTGTTGACGTCAGAGCTGACGGCGAAAGAGAGTTTTCTTTTGCAAGAAAACACGGCGCAGACAAAATGCTTTCGCCCGACGACGTTCCCGTTGAAAAAATCAAGGGCAGCAAAATTTTTCATTTTGGCTCCGTATCGCTGACGGATGGACCGTCGCGCAGTGCAACGTTATTTGCGGCAGAGTACGCAAAAAACAACGGAGTTACCGTTGCATATGATCCGAATTACAGAGCATCTCTCTGGGAAAGCGAAGAAGCCGCGATAAAGCAGATGCAGAATGCGCTGAAGCTTGCAGATCTTGTCAAGATTTCCGACGAAGAAACGATTCTTCTTACGGGTGAAAAGGATTTTGCAAAAGCCGCAGAAAGGATTATCGAAAGCGGAGCAAAAATTGCCGTCGTAACTCTCGGCAAGGACGGTGCTTACGTCTGTACAAAAGACGGCGGTGCACAGGTTGACGGCTTTAACGTAACTGCCGTTGACTGCACGGGCGCAGGCGATTCGTTCTGGGGAGCTTTCCTTTTGAAGGTTGCACAAAGCGGTAAGAAACCCGAAGAAATATCACTCGATGAATTAAAGGATTTTGCACATTTTGCAAATGCTGCCGCGAGCTTCTGCGTTGAAAGGAACGGAGCAATCCCCTCTTTGCCCACGATAAAAGACATAGAAAAAAGGCTGTGATTTTTCACAGCCTTTTATTTTTATGAATTAAGAATCGGGAGACCGTTCTCGTCCCAGCGCACAATTCGTTTTCTTGCGCTTCTGCAAGGATCATAGAGGGAATCCTCGTGGGAGTAACCGCACTTTTTGTCAAAACATTTCTGATCGCGTGAGTGGTAAACAAAAACCCAGTTTCCGTGTTCATCCTTTACAAAGCAGTTGTGACCGGGTCCGTATTCTTCGCAAAGGTCATCCGAGGTAAGCAAAGGCTTATCAAGCTTTGTCCAGTTGCTTGTATCAAGCAAATCCGCGCCCTCATCGGCATACATCATTCCGATACAGTATTCGGGGCCCGTTGCGGAAGCGGAGAATGCAAGATAAACCTTGCCGTTTTCAATCATAACCGCAGGTCCTTCGTTTACCGGGATTCTTACCTTCTCCCAGTCATATTCGGGCTTTGTAAGAAGCACCGCGGGAGATGTTGTCTTCCAGGGCTCTTTCGGGTCAACCGTTGCGATATACACGTTCGAATTGCCGTCCGTCTGCGCCCAAGCAACGTAAGACTTTCCGCCCGACTCAAAATAAGTCATATCAAGAGAGAACCAGCGGAAGGAAAATTCGTCGCCCTCGCAGGCCTGGAAACGTCCTTTATCGACCCAGTTATCTGTGTACGGATCGTCGCCCTCGCACATAATAACGTGGCAGCGGATGTCCCAGACATTGTCCGCACTATCGCTCGCGGCAAAGAAAACATACCATTTGCCGTCAATCTCGTGGATTTCGGGAGCCCAGATATAACGGTGAGCCGTCGGGCTGTCCTTTTCGTCCCAGATTACAATTTCTTCGGCGTTTGCAAGTCCGTCAACCGTCCATGAACGGCGAAGGACAATTCTGTCGTAGCCTTCTGGGTCTGTGCCGCCGCACATCGGATAAGATGCCGTGAAATAGTACCAACCGTCAGAACCTTTTGTTACATACGGATCTGCTCTGTTCGCAATAAAAATCTCATTCTTTTTCTTGCCGAGCAAACCGCCGTTTTCTTCCAGAGCCTGAACACTTCTTACAAGGTTGTCAATCTTTGTATAAACCCAGCCGAGAGCTTCAACAATCTTGTAAAGAAGTCTCTTGATCACGTTGCCAAATGATTTTTCTTTATATTCCTCCGTGTGCTCGATTGTGATTGAATCGAGAAGCTCGCTGTTGTCGCCGCGGAAGGTTTTCAACTTCATCGTAGTTCCTTCGAACTCAAGGATTGTATATGTCGGAACATCGTTTTTAAGGAAGCTGTATGCAAGGTGCTCCGCCTCGTAGCTTTCGTCCGACGGTCTGCCGCAGTTTGAGTTTGAATTGAGGTAAACTACGCCCTTCGGATTTGTAAAAGTGCCGCCGCTCGGAGCTTCTTCAACAACCTTATTGTTATTCATAAAGTGTGAACGGCCCTGTGAATGTGTGTGACCCGTAATTACAAGGTCAAGGTCGTAGGTCTCAAAAATCGGAGCAAAGATTGTTTTGAGCAGAATTTCCGTCTCCATATCGCCGATGCAGTCGCCTGCGCCGTATATACCGTGGTGAACAACGCCGATTCTCCACTTCGCATCGGGATTGAGTCTTATCGCTTCTTTTGTCATCGCCTCGTGGTCGGGAGCGTTACCCGAAGTTGAGTCGTAGAAAAGATAAAGCACGTCACCGTAACGGTACCAGAAATCGCGGTCGAGACCCTTGAAGTTTCTGCCGTAATATTCGTTGGGCATATTCGTGTAATACTCATATGTCATACCCTTTTTATCGTGGTTACCGATTGCAAGAGCCATCGGAAGCGAACGAAGAGTTTCGGGCATAAGAAGAGTCTGCCATTCTGAGGCTGATTCGCCCGTTGATGTGTTGTCACCTGGGGAAACGAGGTAGCTTATGTCGGGGTTCTTCTCCATTGCTTCGGCAAGCAGATTGTTCCAACGCTGTCCGTCGTCCTTCTGCTCGATTCCGCCGTCATAGAACATCTCCGTGATCTGGATGTCACCGACTACCATAGCCTTATGATTGCCGAAAGATTTTGTTTCGTACTTTTTAATGTCGCTCCAGCTTCCGCCTTTGTTCCACTGGTAGTAATATGCCGTATTTTCTTCAAGTCCCGTAATCGTTACACGGCAGACAAGCTGAAAATCGTTTTCCGCAGGAGTTGTTTCGCCTTCGAAAATTTTCGCATCGGACATATCCGCATTCTTCGAAACCTTTACCTGCGCCTTCGCAGTAAATTTGCTTGCGTGCCAGCAGAGGCTGACCTGAGTTTCGTCTGCGCCGACGTTAAGCATCGGGAGGGTATTGTCGTCAATAAGAGAATTATAGTAGCTTTCCCATTCACTCTTATCGAGCTTTCCTGAGCTTTCATTTGCCTTAGTTATCGCGCCAAGTTGCATAAACATCAAAACACTCATAAAAACAGCTAAAACTTTTTTCATGATTTCCTCCATTTAGTTTTTTACAATGAATTATATTACCACTCTGCACCAGAAAAGTCAAAAGAAACTGACGAGAAATTTTCAAAAAGAGAAAAACTTTTTTATATTTTAACCAACACTGTTGCAGTTGCACTGTTTATCTTCATCTGCTATAATCAAAGCAATAAATTAATCGGAGAGAAAATATGAGCAGTTTTAAAATTGGTCTTGCAAGCGTTACTTTCAGGAACAAAAGCATAGAAGAAATCGTTGCCCTGTGCCGTTCGGCAGGCGTCGGCTTCATCGAATGGGGTGCCGACGTTCACGTCGTTACGGCAGAAGATGCAAAAAAAGCAAAAGCACTCTGCGACGAAGCGGGAATCAAAATTTCTTCCTACGGCAGCTATTACAGAGTCGGCTACAGCAAGCAGGAAGAATGGCTTACACTTTGCGAAAACGCAAGAATTATGGGCGCGGAATCAATCCGCATCTGGCTCGGCAAGAAAAACAGCGAGGACACGGACGGCAAGGAGTATAAAATCCTGCTTGACGACCTTGAAAACATCTGCGCAATCGCTGAAAAATACGGCCTGCTCGTCTGCCCCGAATGCCACGACTACACGTTCAACAACGACACGCAGGCTTTTTTGAAAATTCAGGCGGATGTCGGCAAATCGAATTTCAAAACCTACTTCCAGTCGCGTTATTTCCGAATGACATACGACCTTGACAGAATCGAAAAAACCTATGATTATATCGAAAACGTGCACGTTTCCTATTCCGATATGAAGCGTGAGCAGGAAGAAAACAAGATAAAGGACGAAAATTATCTCGACACTCTTCTGAAAAGATTCAGAGAGAAAAATTTTGACGGTGTTGTAATTCTTGAATTTACGGAAAATTCAGACGAAAACGCATTTTCCGAGGATATAAGAAAACTTAAAGCATATTAAAAAACAGCTCACGTTTGTGAGCTGTTTTCATTTGCAGATGGTTCGGTTATTTCGGATTTTTTCTTTTCAAATTCCTCTTGCGTAATCATACCGATTTCAAGCAGATAGTCCGCTTTTGCAAGTTCCTTTTTAACGTCGGTCTGTTTCGCTCCTTCTTCACTTTTTCTGATGCATATAATCCAGAAAAGACAGAACGAAACTATCATCATAGACTCACTTATTATTCGCGGCAGATAGTCCTGAAAACCGTGCCAGAATTCCTCTATGCCGAACGGCACATTGATAACGGTAAACAAAAGATTAAGTACCATTATCACCGTTGCAAGAACTTTCAATCCTGTCGTCTTTTTAAAGCCTTTTCTTGCGGTAACGATCGCTAAAATACAGAAAATCACAGAAATTAAAGGTCCGTAAAAATAAAATGTCAGACCTATTTCCATCGTAAACGCAAAAAAGTTTCCTGTCGTAATCAAATCTTCTATCGTCTGCAACGGCAACAGCAGATTAAGAGTATACTCATCGAAACCGTTAACCAGGGTAACACTTGCGACAACAACCAACTGCCACAGACTTCGCAAAGCGAAGAATATACAACTTGCGTAAAGCAACGGATGATTGAGCTTTTTCCTTGCGAAAAAAATGAGATATACTGAAAAAATAATGGAGGGAGAACAAATAAGAAATGCGATCAGCACATCAAAAAGCAGCACGGTGAGATGAGGCTCATAATGCTGCAGCATATCGGACACGTCCGTAACGATACTCACCAACAAACTGCCGAGCGTGCCCATTACAGATATAATTCCAAGCAAAACAAGACGTTTGACATTTACGGTGCGGTTCATACCGTCCCCCCTTTTATCAAGTAATCTGAGCTTAAGAAAGATTCTCTCCGAAACGATTATAGCATTCAGGCATCAAAAACGCAATATTTTAAGCCAAACCGCAGAAAGCGCACTGAAACGCATACCGTTAATCAGATTTCAGAAGTCGATTGAACGCTGTTAATCAAATTCGGGTCTGTAGAACAGCTTTTAAATCAACGTCGTAGGGGCAGATATCATCTGCCCGTCAATTATGTGTTATTTTTACGGGAACATATTATGTTCCCCTACGGACACGGTTTCAACTCAAAGGTTCGTAGGGTTCGGGTCTCCCGAACCGAAAACAGTGAATTAGCCGACGGGACGGGAAACTCGTCCCCTACGTACCAAACTGAATAAACAGCGTAGGGCGGTGGCTTGTTGCCGCCGACAAAACAGTACAAGCACGACGTTCAGAGAATGAAGAAAAAATATCCCTGCTTGAAAAAATTTTTATACTGTGTTAGTATAAAATAAAGGAGGAAATAATTATGAAAAAAACAACAACAAAAATTATCGCACTTTTTCTTTGCTTGCTTACGGTGATTCAGTTATCGGCTCCGTTTGCATCTGCAGCCTACTTTAAGGACTATACCCTCACTGTGAACAGCTCAAAAAAGATTCTCAACACAAACACAGCCAGATGGTCCTCACCCAAAACATCTTTTATGTACGAAAACAACGGTCGTTTCTTCATAGTGAATGTTACCGATAAAGTAACCGTTACAACGTACAGCCCCGAATTCAACAAGCTTGCTGAAACCTCAATCGCTTTTGAACTTCCGCTGTGGGGTGGATTCTTCAGCGGCAAGACTTACAACTACATGGTTTTCGGCCAGACAAACACAGAAGAAAACACATCCAAGGAAACTTACCGTATTGTCAAATACGATAAAACCTTTAAGCGTCTGGACAGTGCTTCAATCACAGGTGCTCAGTGCAACACCACTGTTCCGTTTGACGCAGGCTCAGTTGCTATGGCAGAGAATACCGACGGAAGCGAGCTTACCGTCCACACTTCCCGTGAACGTTTCACCTCCGAAGACGGACTTAACCATCAGTCACAGTTTACGGTTATCCTTGATACAGCTACCATGACTCCAAAAAATGATCTTCAGCTGTTCCAGAACAACCACGTAAGCCACTCTTTCAACCAGCTCGTACAGTATAACGGCAATACTCCCGTCCTTGTTGACCACGGCGATGCATATCCGAGAAGTATTGTTCTCTCTCAAAGGCAGGCAAACGGATACTATACGGAGCTTGACTTGTTGGATATCCCCGGAGCAACCGGCGCAAACTGCACAGGCGTTAACCTCGGCGGTTTCGAAATTTCGGAAAACAATTATATTGTTGCTGTCAACTCGATTGACCACAGCAAAGTAACTTCTTTTGACAGCTTTAATATGTACGGGCTTGATAAAGACGAGCGAAATGCAGTTCTCCTTATCAGCGCAAAAGGAAACACAGCTGAAGCTAACGTTAAAAAAGTTTATCTCACAGATTACGTTAACAAAAATCTTCATGCAACTGCTCCGTACCTCGTAAAAATCAGCAACACAAAGTTTGTTGCAATGTGGAAAGAATACAAGCTCGTTGAAAGCACAGGCTATAGCGGTAGCAAGTATTTTTCATACGAAGAAAACGGAGTTAAATATGTCACAGTCGACGAGAGCGGAAACAAACTTGAACAGGTTCAGGCACTGAGCGCTCCGTGCAACCTCAGCGATTGCCAGCCTATTTATTCCGACGGAAAAATCATTTGGTACTATGAAGCTTCTGCAACAGAGAGACGTATCTGCACATTGGATCTTAACGCAACTGCCCCTGCATATGATCTCGGCGATATAAACTTTGACCGCAAAATAAACTCAGCTGACGCTCTTCTTGTTCTTCAGCACTCCGTCAAGATAATTACTCTTACGGGCGAGAAATTCACTAATGCCGATGTTAACAAAGACAACAGCATCAATTCATTGGACGCTCTTAAAATACTCCAGTTCAGCGTCGGAAAGATTGATCAGTTTTAATATTTCTTAAACAAAATGCGACAGAAAACCGTAAGGCTTCTGTCGCATTTATTATTTATTCAATTATTATTCAACCGAAACTGCGAAAACTGTTGTCGACTTAAACTCCTCGCCTGCTTTGAATACGCATGACGGGAAATCGGGCTGGTTCGGTGAATCAGGATAGTACTGTGTTTCAAGGCAGAAGCCTGCGTGCTTCACGATCGGCATACCGCCCTTGCCAATAACAGATCCGTCGAGGAAGTTGCCCGTGTAAAGCTGAACGCCCGGAAGATCCGTATACATCTTAAGCACTCTGCCGCTTACAGCTTCTTTTACGGTTACATCAGCTTCGCCGTCCTTGTGGCAAAGGCAGAAGTTATGGTCATAGCCTCTTGCAAGCGTAAGCTGTTCGTCGTTATCGTAAATTCTCTTGCCGATTGTGCAGGGTGTGTTGAAATCGAATGCTGTGCCCTCAACCGCACGGAGCTCGCCCGTCGGGATTGAATCGGCATCAATCGGAGTGTAGTGAGAAGCATTCATCTGCATCTCGTGGTCAAGCACGTCGCTCATTGCTGAACCGCTGAGGTTGAAATAAACGTGATTTGTGAAGTTCATCACGGTATCCTTATCGCAGACAGCAGAGTAGTCGATAACAACCTTGCTGTCCTCTGTGAGTATGTACTTCACCTTTGCGGTAAGGTTGCCCTCGAAGCCGCTTGTGCCGTCGGGGCTTGTGAATGAAAATTCAACTGCATTGTCGTCAGTGATAATTGCATCCCAGACAGCATCGGAAAATTCGCCTGCGCTGTGAAGGCAGGTCTTGTCCTTTTCGTTCTGAGTAAGCTGATAATCCTTGCCGTTCAGCGAAAATCTTCCGTTTGCAATTCTGTTTGCGTAACGACCGACAACCTTGCCCTGATAATCCGTAAAATTAAGGTGGCCGTAAAGGCTGTCAAAACCGACTGTGATGTCGTTGACTCTGCCGTACTTATCGGGAGTGTAGAGCGACTGCAGGGTTGCTCCAAGATTTATAAGCTGAAGAGTTACATCTTCGTTATTTGAAATTGAATAAAGCTTTACTTCTTTGCCGTCGGGCATAAAGCCGTAATGTGATACATTGATTGCCATATTGCTCTTCTCCTTACATCTGGTCTGTGCTGAAAATGAATGCAGGCAACGGGAACCACTGCTGTGCCGCACCGCTGAGCTTTTCGCGTTCAAAAGTGAAATTTGAAAGGAAGGCTCTTGTAGCCTCGAAGTGAGTAAATTCGATTTCAGCCTCACCGTCAAACTTTTCAACAGTTACTTCGTTATTCTTCACTGCAATGCGAAGCTTCTCGTCCGCCTTCTTGCCGTGGATAAGAACCGTAAGCTCACCGTCAGCAAGGCTTGTGTAGCTTGCCTTTGTTTTAAGGTAAGCGCGAAGAACTTTTTCATAGTTAAGCACGAGAAGCGACTCGCAACCGCCGACTGAAATATTTTCAGAATTAACTGTAAAGAAGCTGTGCTTTTCTTTGTCGAACGGAGGCGCATTGAATCTTACGCTCTCTTTGCCGCTGACTTCATAAGCCGCAAGTGCAAGCTCGCCGTAATACTCAGGCTTTGTTACGGCACACTCGGAAATCCAGTTGTACTCGTAACCCATAAGGAAGTAACCTGCGAACTCGTCACCGTCATAAACCGCATAGGGAGTATGTCTCCAGGAAGTGATGATCCTGTAATAATCCTTCATCGGTCTGCTTGCCTTGATAACATTTTTCTGATAAAGCTCATCAATCTTTGCAAAAACTTCGGTATCGTTTTCCTGAAGCTTTACTGCGCGGAGAGTTGACTTTCTGCCGCCGAAGATGTGCTTTGCAGTTTTCTTGTTGAACTCAAAATTATATGAAACGCCCGAAGTTTCGAAGCCGAAATAGCCGTAACGCTGGCGCTGACCGCCGAGGTATGCAAGGTCAGTTCCGTTCTCCATCATATCCTCAACGCTCATTTCCATAAGGTCAACCATATAACCCTTTGATCGGTATTTAAGACCGACCGCAACGTTACCGATACAGCAGGCTTTGATTTCTTCTCCGCACACGTCAAGGTTTACATAAAAATTGCCGACGGCTGCTCTGAACTCACCGTTTTCGTCCTGAACAACAAAGTTGTTGTAAGCAGGTCTGTATTCATCGTGATATATTTTCGGAAGAATGGAAACAAAGTCGCGCTTTGTTGCCTCGTCGTCTTCCGTGAAAAATACTTCATCAAGAAAAGCGATAAGCTTTTTGTTGTCGCAATCCTTGCCTCTTCCGTAGTAAAGTTTCTCGTCCATAATGTTTCTCCTTATAAATTAAACACTTCGGGAAGCAATTCTCCCAGCGTAAATGTTTTTATTTCTTCACCGTTGAAAAGATGAATTTCAAAATCAGCGTTACAGAATTCGCTCAGCACCTGACGGCACACACCGCACGGCGGACAGAAAGCATTTATTTCTTCTGCTCCCCCGACGACAGCGATTGCCGAAAAATCTTTCTCACCGTCGCTTACCGCCGAAAAGACAGCTGTTCTTTCGGCACAGTTTGTGGGTGAAAACGCACCGTTTTCGATGTTGCAACCCTTATACACTCTACCGTTTTTCGTCAGCAAAGCCGCACCGACCTTAAAGCCCGAATAGGGTGAGTAAGAATTCTCTCTTGCTTCAAGCGCAAGAGCTACAAGCTCGTTTTTGTTCATATCAATAACCCTGTGCTTCTTCGTTTTTGATGATTTTTACGATTCGGCTTGTGCCGAGTCTTGAAGCGCCGAGCTTTATAAAATCCTCCGCGTCTTCAAGCGAAGCGATACCGCCCGCGGCCTTTATCTTAAGATGCGGTGCAACATTCTCCGCAAAAATCTTCACGTCTTCGCGCGTTGCTCCGCCCGTTGAAAAGCCTGTTGAAGTCTTTATGTAATCAGCGCCCGATGCGGAAACGATTTCGCACATTTTTACTTTTTCCTCGTCCGTAAGAAGGCAGGTTTCGATTATAACTTTCAGAAGCTTTCCTTCGCAGGCTTCTTTGACAGCCTTGATTTCTTCAAGAAGGAAGTCGTACTTTTTATCCTTGAGCGCACCGATATTGATAACCATATCAATTTCCTCTGCGCCGTTTTTTACTGCGTCGTTAGCTTCAAAGCATTTTGCGGCTGTCGTTGAATATCCGTTCGGGAAGCCGATTACCGTACAGATCGGCAGCTTGCCCTGCACGTACTCAACAGCCTGCTTAACATAAGAAGCAGGGATACAAACGGAAGCACAGCCGTACTTTATACCGTCGTCGCAGATTGCCTTTATTTCGTCCCACGTTGCTGACTGCGAAAGCAGAGTGTGGTCAACTTTTGATAAGATCTCTTTAATATCCATAATTAACTCCTTATTTCAGAACTTCGCCTGTTCTCAGATTAACAAGATTTCTGAAAACCGCAACCTGAGAAGCGGAAACAAACTTGTCCTCGTGCAGGCTTCCGAAGAACCAGCGCGTATAGTCACAGCTTGAGCTCAGCTCCTGGAAATAGGCGTTAAGTCCGCTTACGAGGAGGGGTTCGTTATCCTTAAGCTTGAGGAAATTCTTGATTTTCTGTGCAGGCTCGTGGGTAATAATATAATCAACTGTAAACTTATGCTTTTCAAGGTTGTTTGCGCCCTCTCGCATTTCCTCACGGTTCGGTATCTCCGCATTCGACCAGTTCGCGTTACCCATACGGATGTCGATATCCGGGCTTTCGCCGCCGCCCATTGCAAAGATTTTTTCGCCCTCGATTTCAAAAATCTGACCGCGCATAAGGTGGAAAATATTTTCCCTTATCTTATGCGAAAGTCCGCCCGCAAAGCTTACGACGGGATACTTGTCGAGGAGGTCAAAATTTTCGTGAGTTCCGTCAACGAAGCAGATGTTATATTTTTTCTTCGCAAGCTTATCGAGGATTTTTTTCTCTTTTGCGTCGCCGTTCCAGATAAAGCCGAAATCGCCGCAGATAATAAGAGTGTCTCCCTCTTTTATATTCTTGAATTTTTTCTGCGAAAAGATTTTATAATCGCCGTGCGTATCGCCCGTAACATAAATCATTTTCAATCCACTCCTCAAAAATGACATTTTTTTCGTTTTCACTGTTTATTTTTAAACGGAAATCTGCTATAATATTCTAACATATATAATACTACAAAAACGAGGGTCTTGTCTATGAAAAAATTGATATTTTTTATATGCTCTCTTACAATAATTATAACTTCACTCGTAACTCCCGTTTCCGCGCAGAACTACATTGACAGCGTGCAGACGGATAAGATTAAGCTCAACTGTAAGGTTGACCTTCTAGTAAGCCTTGATGACGGTTCGGTTATCGTTGAAAAGAACGCCGATACTCCCGTTGCCCCTGCTTCGCTGACGAAAGTTATGACAGCGCTCGTCGTTCTTAAAAACGAAAAAGACCTTTCAAGAAAAATGGTCATCAGCGCGGAAGCAATCGAAAGCCTTTACGGCACGGGCAGTTCAACTTCAGGCCTTAAGGTCGGCGAAGAAATCAGCATTTACAATATGCTGTGCTGTCTTCTTATCCCGAGCGGTAACGACGCGGCCGTTGCGCTTGCGGTCGAATACGGCGGTTCTGTTGCAGGCTTCGTTGAAAAGATGAACGCAACAGCCCTCGCTCTCGGCTGTAAAAACACTAATTTTGAAAATCCGCACGGTCTCGATTCTCCGAACCATAAGACAACGGCAAACGACCTTGTTTTAATTGCGAAAGAGGCGCTTGAATATTCCGAGTTCCAGACAATTGTTGCTTCCAACACATACAAGCTTCCCGAAACGAATATGAACAAGGAGCGCACAATCGTTAACACGAACTTCCTCATCAGCCCGTACAGAGTTTCTTATTACAATAAAAATGTAAAGGGAATCAAAACAGGTTCAACGGAAGATGCAGGTAAATGCCTTATTTCCTACGCTTCGAAGGACGGTTACAATTATATGGCTGTCGCTATGGGCGGCGACCAGATTGACACCGACGGCGACGGAATTACCGAAAACCAGGCTTTTATGGATTCCAACCATATGTATAACTGGGCATTCAAGAACCTTAAATATGAGATCATCACTCAGCAGGGACAGTTTGTCTGCTCCGTTCCGCTTGACTACTGCTCGGATTATGAATCGGCAAAGCTCGTTGCCGCAACGGAAGTGCTTGCCCTCGTTCCGCAGGGTAACGATTCCGAAAGCGTCAGCTTTAACCCCGTTGATGTTCCCGAAAAGCTTGCTGCTCCGCTGAAAAAAGGCGATGCCGCAGGCAAAGCCGAAATCCTTTTTGCAGGACAGGTTATCGGAACGGTTGACCTCGTCGTTGCCGAAGATGCAAACTACGACCTTTTCCTTTACATTAAAAGTGTCATTTTGTCGTCAAAAACATTTATCAGCATCGTCGTAGCTGTAATCGTTATTTTCGTTGTTGCTTATGTCGCATTCTTCTTCTATACAAACAACAAGCGTAAGAAACAGCGTGAAATAAAAATGGTCAAATACAACGAATTAAAGCGCAACACCCAGAAGAAAAATAAATAAAAAAGACAGGAGACTTTACCATGAAAACAAAAATCACTGCAATTTTGTCCGTGCTTCTTGTTCTGGCTTTACTCCTCTCCACAGGATGCGGAAAAAAAGATGAAACTCCCGAAGACAACACAACAACCTTGTCAGACGAGCAGGGCCTGACTCCGGACGTTGACGTTGATGCTGACGTTAATGTTCCCGACGCTGATGCTGACGGAACCACGGGCGCATCTACCCTTCCCGACGAAAGCACAACTTCTTCGCAGGACGGCTCCGCTACTGCAGCAACTCAGGCTGTTTCCAAGGTTCCGACGACGACAGCAGAAATCGTTGCCCTCTTCAACCAGAGCGCAAACAAAATCAAAACCGATGCGACGAAGGTAGTCAAAAACTACGAGAAGCGTGTTGTAAACGAAGACAAGGTCGATCTTCCCGATGCTCTTGAAGATACAGGAAGAGATATGATCAAGAAATTTATGGCTGACGACACCGAACCGATCGTCTATTCAACAAAAGAAGACATCCGCAACGAGTACATCGTGCCCGATCAGGATTATGTAAGCAAGCTTCAGCCGTCAACAGTTCTGAAGGCGACCTGCGTTGATACGGGCTCAACATACGAGATCTACCTCAAACTCAAGGAAGAAAGAAACCCCCGTGCCGGAAGCGGAGTTGCCGCTGTCTGCGACGTAATCGAGCCCCACGAGGTTACGGAAAAGAACATTCCGTTCATCGAAAAGTTTGAAGCTTCTTACTATAACTGTGAAATCAAGGCCACAATCGACAAGGAAACAGGCAGAATGGTTCACACATATTACAGCACACCCGTTGTTCTTGACATGACCGTAAATCTCTTCGGCACACACGATGCAAAAGCAGGCTTTACATTTATCAAGGACTACACAATTACATATTAAGATGAATTATGAAAGTTGTTCTCGAATTTACTTATGATGCGGACATTGTTTCAATTCCCGTTGAAAATACCGCCGACCTGAAAAAACTTCAGAATAAATTTGACAAATGGATTCATAGCACAGACAGTAATCATCCGTTCTGGGACTATTCAAGCGGCAGCAAAGTTGCTTGTTACAGAGGTGATGCATTTGTGTATTGGCTGAATGAATTCATATTTAAAGAAAGTACAGAAAAAGCTGAATTTCTCGAATCAGAAACAAATGATTACGATAAAAGCTTGCCGTCACTTTGGTTCTGAACATCATACAAAAATTAAAGCTGTATCCCCGAAAGGATACAGCTTATGTTTATGCTTCTTTCTTTCTGCCTTTGTGCTCAACCAGAGGAGCTTCGTCTTCGTTAACGCAAGCTTCGGTAATCTGCACCTTGACGATTGATTTGTCGCTCGGTACAGCATACATAATCGGCATAAGGAGAGATTCCATAACCGAACGAAGTCCGCGCGCACCCGTCTTTCTTTCAAGAGTCTTCTGCGCAATAGCCTTAAGCGCATCGGGAGTGAAATCAAGCTTTACGCCATCCATCTCGAGAAGCGACTTATACTGCTTAACGATTGCGTTCTTCGGCTCTGTAAGAATTTTGACAAGTGCTTCCTCGTCAAGCTCTTTGAGAGTTGTGATGATCGGAAGTCGACCCACAAGCTCGGGAATAAGACCGTACTTTGTGATGTCCTGCGCAATAACCTGAGAAACCGCATTCTCGATTGAAAACGCGCTCTTGCTCTTCACGTCTGCGCCAAAGCCGAGCGCCGAACCGCCGACACGCTTTTCAACGGTCTTTTCAATTCCGTCAAAAGCACCGCCACAGATGAAAAGAATGTTTGAAGTGTCAACCTGAATGCATTCCTGCTGAGGATGCTTTCTTCCGCCCTGCGGAGGAACATTGGCAACGGTTCCTTCAATAATTTTAAGGAGTGCCTGCTGTACGCCCTCACCGCTTACGTCGCGGGTGATTGACGGATTTTCGGATTTGCGGGCAATTTTGTCGATTTCATCGACGTAGATAATTCCCTGCTCAGCCTTTTCGATGTCAAAGTCGGCTGCCTGGATAAGACGGAGAAGAATGTTTTCAACGTCCTCGCCGACGTAACCTGCCTCAGTAAGAGTTGTTGCGTCAGCAATCGCAAAGGGAACATTAAGGATTTTTGCAAGAGTCTGGGCAAGCATAGTCTTGCCGACACCCGTCGGTCCGAGCAGGAGTATGTTACTCTTCTGGATTTCGACGTCAGTTTCAGAAGCCTTGAACACGCGCTTATAATGGTTATAAACGGCAACGCTCAAAGCGACCTTAGCTTCATCCTGACCGATGACATATTCATCGAGACCTTTTTTGATCTCCATCGGTGAAGGAAGAACAATGTCCTTTTTCTTCTTTTTGCGGGAATTGTATCCTGCTGATTCCTCTTCGATAATCGCCTGGCAAAGCTCAACGCACTCGTTACAGATATAAACGCCTTCACCGGCAATCAGTCTGTCAACCTGGCTCTGAGTTTTATGGCAGAAGGAACAGCGGATGTTTTTTTCTCGTCTTTCGTCATCTCTCGGCATTGTTACACCTCTGATTTATCTTTTGTAGAGAACCTTATCAACAAGGCCGTAATCCATAGCCTCCTGAGCTGAAAGGTAGTTATCTCTTTCTGTGTCAAGAGCGATCTGCTCGATAGATTTGCCTGTATTTTCAGCAAGGATTCTGTTGAGCTTTTCTCTTGTCTTAAGGATATGGTCCGCAACGATTTTGATTTCAGTTGCCTGACCTCTTGCTCCGCCGAGCGGCTGGTGAATCATAATTTCGCTGTTGGGAAGAGCAAATCTCTTGCCCTTCGCACCTGATGAGAGAAGGAAAGCACCCATTGATGCTGCCATACCCATACAGATTGTTGAAACATCACATTTGATGTACTGCATTGTGTCATAAATTGCCATACCTGCAGTTACGGAGCCACCGGGGCTGTTGATGTAAAGGCTGATGTCCTTATCAGGGTCCTGACCTTCAAGGAAAAGCATCTGTGCAACAACAAGGCTTGCAGTTGCATCGTTAACCTCATCAGAAAGCACGATGATTCTGTCGTTGAGAAGTCTTGAAAAAATATCGTACTGTCTTTCGCCTCTGTTAGTCTGTTCAATGACATAAGGTACTAAAGCCATATTTATTTCCTCCGTTTCAAAAAATAGTTTCAAGAATGGCAAATGAATGGCAAAAGCCATCCATTTGCATTAATATTGGCAATTAAACCGTTAATTATTCAGCAGCTTCCTCTGTCTTTTTTGCAGCTGCCTTCTTTGTTGTCTTCTTCGGCTTCTCAGCAACGATTGCCTTTGCGTTTGCTACAAGGAAATCAACTGTCTTCTGGCCGACAACATCCTTCTTAACGTCTTCGATTCTGATAAACTTCTTGATCTGCTCGGCTTCCATCTGATACATATCAGCCATTTCCTGAATCTTTGCGTCTGCATCCTCGTCAGAAGCTTCGATCTTTTCGATCTCAGCAATCTTATCGATAGCAAGCTGAAGCTTAACCTGCTTAACAGCATTTGCTCTCATGCTCTCTTTGAATGCATCCTTGTCCATACCCATGTACTGAAGGTACATGTCAAGGCCAATGCCCTGCTGTGCGAGTCTCTGCTCGTATTCCTTAACGTCGTCTTCGAGCTTGTTGTCGTACATAACTTCAGGAATCTCACCCTCAACCAGTTCAACAACCTTCTCAAGAACTGCGCTTTCGAATTCTCTGTCAACCTGCTCTGACTTTGTCTTTACAAGGTCAGCCTTGATGCTCTTCTTAAGTTCAGCGAGTGTATCGTATTCGCTTACGTCCTTTGCAAACTCGTCATCAAGTGCGGGAAGCTCCTTAACCTTGAGCTCGTGGAGTTTAACCTTGAATGTAGCATCCTTGCCTGCAAGCTCGGGAGCATACTCTGTCGGGAATGTAACGTTAACGTCAAATTCCTCGCCAGCCTTCTTGCCGATAACCTGATCCTCAAAGCCGGGGATAAACTGGCCTGAGCCGAGAGTAAGGTCAAAGTTTTCGCCCTTACCGCCGTCAAATGCTACGCCGTCAACAAAGCCTTCGAAATCGATAACTGCGATGTCGTTCTTCTTCGCCTTTCTTGCATCCTCAACTGTGATTGTACGTGAATTTCTTTCCTGCATTGAAGCAAGCTCTTTCTTAACGTCGTCTGCTGTAACAGAAGCGTCGCCCTTGTCTGCTTCGATGCCCTTATAGCCGTCGATTGTGATTTCAGGCATAACTGTGATTTTAAGTGTCATCTCAACGCCTGTTTCGTCCATCTTTGTAACCTCAACGTCGTGCGGAGGTGCAACAGGCTCGATGCCTGCTTCTTCGATAGCTGCGCCTACTGTTTCGGGATAAACAATATCAAGTGCATCCTCGTAAAATACCTCTTTGCCGTAGAACTTCTCGATCATTGCAAGAGGTGCCTTGCCCTTACGGAAGCCGGGAAGCTGAATCTTATTCTTCTGCTTGTTATAAGCCTTAAGAATAGCCGCCTTGAAATCCTCTGCGCTTACCGCAACTTCAAGTGTGTAAATGTTTGTTTCTGTTTTGTTAGCTGATTTTAACATTGAAAACTTCCTCCTGTTTGGTATTGCTCTGTGAGCGATACTCCCACAAATACCTATTAACCCTGCTATTATAGCAGATACTTATTTGGATTTCCATACCTTTTTTATATATTTTTTGCATTTTATCAAAATTTTGCAATTAATTTCGGGCAAAATTCGAGAAAATCTGCAGAAACGAGATCAAAACTGACTCCGTCACGCTCTGAGCGGAAAGCCCAGTTGACCGACGGACCGTGAAGATGGCCGTAATAACAGCGCTTTGCGGGCGACGAAACGACGATATCGTAAATCTCGTCGCAGGTCTGAGTCATACTTACGGGCGGATAGTGAAGAAAAATTATCGGCTCGCCGCCGAGCTTTGCAGCCTCGTCGAGGGACATTTTCAGCCTGCCGGCTTCTCTTAAAAGAACCTTTTCGTCCTCTTTTTTCTCGCAGTCAAAAAACCAACCTCGGGTTCCGCATACGGTGTAATCGCCCATTCTGTAAGCGTTATTGAAAAGCACCTTGATTGATTTTATATCATTTTCGGCGAAAAACTTTTCCGTCTTGCTTTTCGTTGACCACCAATAATCGTGGTTGCCTTTCATTATGATTTTTGTGCCGTTGAGCGAATCCAGAAAGCGGAAGTCCTCGAGAGTTTCTTCCATATTCATCCCCCAGGAAACGTCGCCCGGAATAATGACAAAATCATCCTCACCCACAACTGCGTTCCAATTTTTTTCAAGTCTTTTTTCAAAATTCTGCCATCCGCGGAAAATATCCATCGGTTTGTCGCAGGAAAAAGAAAGATGCGTGTCCGCGATTGCAAACAAAGACAAAGTTCTTCACCTCTTTTCAGTATATTCAAAAAAATAAAAAGAATAATAAAAACGTGACAGTTTGTCACTCAAAAAATTTCAGGGAGTGAACTGACAATGAAAAAGGAAATCAAAGAAATCAAGTGTAATGCTCACAACTGCGTTTACAACGAAGACGGCTGCAAGTGCGTTGCAGGTCATATCGAAGTCGGCCCGTCAAGCGCATGCACCTGTGCAGAAACAATCTGCGCAACATTTGAACCGGGCAACAACGTGAGCAAATAACATTCTTTCAGAATTTCAAAACAGGGCGTACTGTTAAAAGTACGCCCTTGTTTTTATTGGATAAAAGAAATTATTCTTTCTGCTGTCTTTTCACAAGAAAAACCTTTTTCATATGAACCAAAAGACAAAAGCATCTTATCAATGTTTTCCTGATACTTTTCATCGCTATGCTCCGTAACAGCTTTAATCAGGCTTTCGGTACTGAAGCATTTTTCAAAGAGAATCTGGTCAACATCAATGGCTATCTCACGGTCATTCTTTGCATACTGTTCAAAATCTTCGAAATAAAGCCAACATGGCTTTTTGGTTAACGCATAATCAAAAGAAATTGAAGAATAGTCTGAAATCATAGCATCTGACGCCACCAGCAACTCTGCTACATCCCCGTGTCTGCTGACATCAATCAGATTTTCTCCATCAGCAAGAACATACCCGCTGTTTTTTGCAATGCTGGCAGGATGATATTTAACCATCAATACCCACTTGCCGCCAAACCGCGATTCCAGCGCCTTGATAACTGCTCCTCTCTTTTCTTCGTTGGTTACAAAAGAATCTGCAACATCAAATGTTTTTCTGAAAGTCGGTGCAAACAGACATATTTTACAGGTTGGTGACAGATTATATTTATTTCGTATTTCTTCATACAAATAGTCTTTTGAGCGATTGATAAGAACATCGTTCCGCGGACATCCGTATTTTGCAATTTCACCATTCTCGTAGAAAAAAGCTTCCCTTAAGTTCTTATATCCCCAATCACTGCCGGATAAAAGAATGTCGGTCATACCCGAATCAACACGGCACTTCCGGGCATATTCTTCGCTGAGACGGCCGATATTATAAAGCTTCTTGTCAATAGCTTTAAAACCGATATCTCCATGCCATGTCTGAATATACAGCTGATTCTTTTTTTTCTTGAAATATTTGGTATTTCTGTGATTAAAACACCAGACTCCTGATGTAGCCTTGTAGTATGAGCTTTTAAAAGAATTAAACTGCACACACTTGGCTTTCTGTTTCAAATCATCAGGTATTATCGGGTTCTTTTTGTAATCAAACAGCCAGACATATTCAAATTTTTCCCCATAGTTGGAATATAAATATTCAAAAATTGCACGTGGATTACAAGAATAATTTTCTCCGCAAAAGCTGGAAAAAACTATTCTGTTTTTCTTGACAGGCAACAGATATAATAAACTCTCCTGTAAAAAAACGGAAAGTTTTCTCTTGGATAGAATAAGAAAATTATAAATTTTTAAAATAAAAAATTTTATTTTTTCCAAAATTTCCATTCCTCCGACAAAGCTTTATTTAAGCATATCGAAAACAACCTGTTCCATGTCTTCCTTCTTGCAACAACCTGTGAATCTCGGTGTTTTACCCTTAAGGTTTGCAAGCTGCGGCGGGCAATCCTCGCCCGTCTCAACCTTGAGGCCGAGAACCATATCGAACTCGTCCATACCGTCGCTCATACCCGGGCGAACTGCATCGAGAACAGCCTTGCCGAACTTGAACGGGTTTGCAGTTGAAGCGATAACTGTCGGTGTTTCGTCGCCTGTAACTGCCTTATAATCATCATAAACCGAAACAGCAACAGCTGTATGCGTATCGCAGAGATATGCGTTTTCGCTGAATGTTTTTGCGATGCAAGCCTTTGTGCCTTCGTCGTCGCAGCAGCCTGCGTCAAAGAGAGTTGTAAGCTTTGCAAAAACTTCGTCGTTTACTCTGTAAGATCCGTCCTTTGAAAGTGAACCCATCCACTCGCGTACAAGAGCGTCATCCATATCTGAAAGAAGGAAAAGAAGTCTTTCAAGGTTTGATGAAATGAGGATATCCATTGACGGAGAAATTGTTGTGTAGAAATCTCTCACGCGATTGTAATTACCTGTCTTGAGGAAATCTGTAAGAACGTTGTTTGCGTTTGAAGCGCAGATAAGCTTCTTAACGGGAACGCCCATTTCCTTTGCATAGTAAGCAGCAAGGATGTTGCCGAAGTTACCCGTCGGAACAACAACGTTGATTTCGTCGCCTGCGTTGATTGCGCCCTTTTCGAGCATATCGCAGTAAGCAGATACATAATAAACAATCTGCGGAACAAGACGACCCCAGTTGATTGAGTTTGCTGAAGAGAACATCATTCCCTTTTCCTCAAGCTTTGCTGCAACAGCCTTGTCTGTGAAGATCTTCTTAACGCCTGACTGTGCATCGTCGAAGTTACCCTCGATTGCGCAAACGCCGACGTTTGAACCTTCCTGAGTTGTCATCTGCAATTTCTGCATCGGGCTTACACCGTCGTTGGGATAGAAAACAAGGATTCTTGTATTCTTAACGTCCTTGAAGCCTTCAAGCGCAGCCTTACCTGTGTCGCCTGATGTTGCAACAAGGATTACGATTTCCTTATCGGGAGTTGACTTTGAAGAAGCAACTGTAAGAAGATGCGGAAGAAGTTGGAGAGCCATGTCCTTGAATGCGCAAGTCGGGCCTTTCCAGAGTTCAAGAATTTCCGTACCCTTTGTAAGTGTATGAAGCGGGGCAACCTTTTCGCTTGAGAAGCCTTCTTCGTAAGCACCTCTTACGCAAGCGTCGATTTCCTCTGCCGTAAAATCTGTGAGGTAGAGGGAAAGGATTTCCTTTGCTCTGCCTATGTAGTCAAGCTTTGAAAGGCGAACGATATCGTCCATTGTGATCTGCGGAATTGATTCCGGCACGAAAAGACCGCCCTCGGCAGAAATACCGTGAGCAATCGCCTCTGATGAGCTGACTTTTATACTCTTGTCACGAGTGCTTGTATATAACATATTCATTCTCCTCTGAATGTTATTTGTTTTTATCCGAAACATTATATCACAACTTGTCAAGATACTCAACCGTTGAAAGCGTTTTCGATATAATTGATTTTTACGGGTTCAGTTTTATCGTTGATAAAAACTTCGCATATGTCAAACCTGACCTGCTCCGTATAGGGGTAAACCGTTCTGAATGCCTTGGCGGCGGCGATAATATTCGCCTGCTTCTCCGCGTGAACGGCTTCCTTCGGTTCGTAGATTGCATTTTCGCTTCTTGTTTTGACTTCGACGAAGCAGATATATCCGTCCTTCTTGCCGACGATATCAATCTCACCGAAACGGCAACGGTAATTCGACATAACAAGCATATACCCGTTGTCCCTCATATGTCTTGCCGCAAAAAGTTCACCGAGTACGCCCTCTTTATTTACCTTCATAAAAGCTCTTGAGGAAGGTTTTTCTGTGGATTTCGGAAGCTCCGTATTCTGTCAGCATTTCGTAATGGAGCTTCGTGCCGTAGCCCTTATGCTTTGCGAACTGATATTCGGGATATTTTTCGTCCATTTCAAGCATAAATCTGTCCCTTGTGACCTTTGCAAGAATTGATGCGGCGGCAATCGACATCGAATTCGCGTCACCTTTGACAATGGTACGGGTTGCAACGCCGAGACCGGGATCACGGTTTCCGTCAACGAGAGCCATATCCGGCTTTATATCCAGCCCGTCAAACGCACGGCGCATTGCAAGATACGTTGCCTGCAGGATGTTGATTTCGTCAATCTCCTTTTCGTCAGCAACTGCTATACTGTAAGCAAGGGCCTTTTCTTTGATAACATCGAAAAGATCCTCGCGTTTTTTCTCTGTTAATTTTTTGGAGTCGTTTACTCCCTCGATAATGCAGCCTTCGGGAAGAATTACTGCGGCTGCGCACACGGGACCTGCAAGCGGTCCCCTGCCTGCTTCATCAATTCCGCAGACTATGTTAAAGCCTTCTGCTTTAGCTTCGTTTTCATATCTGAACCAATCAACGGGTTCTTTTACAACTTCTTTTTTCATTCTGTCACCTGAAAAAGCAAGAGGCTGTTTTTTTGAAACAGCCCCTTTTATTAAAAATTAATCAACGATAACTGTACCGTCTTCCTTAACGGTAATCTTGTCGCCATCCTTAACTGCTTTAAGGAAATCTTCGCCGAGGCTGTCAACAGCAACGATTGAGTTGTCTGTCCATACGTCTGCAAGGATAACACCTGCAGCAGCGAGAGAGTCGATCGGCTGTGAGAAAAGCATTGCGCTCGGTGCAAGCTTAAGAGCTGCAACAGTATAGATAACCATACCGCCTGTTGTTGAACCGATTGTCTGCGGGAGGCAAAGAACCTTGCCTGTAAGATTCTTGCCGTAAACATCGGGGTTGTTCTGGTCAGAACCGATAACGTAATCCTTACCGATAAGCGGAATATCGTGAAGAAGAGCTGTCTTCTGGAAAGTTGCAAGAGTGTTGACACCGTTGTGGGAAACTACTGCTTCGCCCTTGTCAATCTTACCTGCTACGACAGGACGTCCTTTGAATGTTTTACTCATAATCAGATACCTCCCTTTACAATGATCTTAGTGATATCTTCAGTTGTGAAGTAACGAGCTGTTGTATATGTACGGAGCTTGTTGGAGCAAGTGATAACGTTGCTGCTGTCGCCGCCGCAAAGCGGATTGTTCATATACATAAGCGGACAGATATAAGAAAGATTTACGCCGCGGAGAAGGAACTTGTTGTAAGCTGCCTTGTTTTCCTTCTTGAATCTTTCGAGAACGTCGGGAGCAGATGTAACAACAGTACGGATCTGAACTGTCTTCTTGCCCTGCTTCTTACATTCTTCGTCAATTCTTTCTGCCCATTCGCCGAGCTGTTCGTATGAAAGGTGCGGACAGCCGATGAAGCAAAGCTTCGGAGTTGCGTTCTTATCCTTCCATACAACGGGATAGTTCTTGTATACTCTTTCGAGTTCTGCGTCGTCGATAACGTATGTCTTTGCGTTTTCAACGATAAGATCTTCGCCCATTTCAACTGCTTCGGGAGTAAGATTTTCAATATGATAAAGACCGACAGCACCGTTTGAAGCTGTTGCAGCGCCGAAGTCCTTGAGGTATGCCTTAGTTGCATCGTTGAGCTCTGTGCCGATCCACTTGTCAAGACCCTTGACGTAAGGAACGTCTTCCATAACCTTCATACCGATTGCTGAACCGAGAACCTGAGCTTCGGGGATCTTTGTTGTCTTAACTTCGATGATCCACTTTGCTTTTCTTCCTTCGTCTGTAACGAGGTCGAAAGCGGGAACTTTACCGAGGATTGAACCGAAGAGTTCAATGATACCTGAGTTACGGTTACATCTTGCACCGATAACTGAGTTAGCGTAAACAACAGCTGAGCTTTCTGCCCATGAAAGGATGTCGCCCTTCTTCGGAGTGTTGCCTACTTCGTCAAGGTAACAAGCACAGGTAAATGCCTTGCTGTCCTTGATGCCGAGCTTTTTAAGCTGAGCTTCGTAAGAATCCTGCATACCGTAGAGAATCTTATTGAAAATAAGCTTCTGGAGCGGGTTGCACTTTACGTTTGTGTAGTCGATCGGTCTGGGGTCAACAGAGAAAGTCTCGTCAACCTTGAGGCCTGCGTCGATAAGCTCCTGTGTGATGTCAAAAACAGGCTTAAGAACAGAAATGCCGAAGCTTGTAACAAGGTGGCCTTTGTTGCCTGCAACAGAAACAAACTTTTCTGCGCCGAAAGCGTCACCGTAGAGAACGAGAGTTTTCATAACTTTTGCCAATGTTTCACCCTTTGAACCGTGAAGAATGGCAACCTCGTCGTCTGTAAGCTTCATTTTGTAAGTGAAGTTTTCATTCATAATGAGTTTTCCTCCTCTTGATTTGATTACCAAGTGCAAGTTTAACCTTGCCTATATCTTTTTTATTATATAATAAAGGAAAACGTATTTCAAGATAATATTATAAATTTTGTCATTTTTTTGACAATGTTTTCTTGCTTTTGATATTGAATATTCCCGAGGATTATTGTAGAATACTTTTGTTCAATTTTTTAAAAGGAGATTCGCTATGGAAAAGAAATTACAGGTTGCCAATATCGGTATGATGTTCGGTATGAGCCACGTTGAAGGAGCAATGAATTGCAAGGATGCAGAAATCGCTATAATCTGCGACAGTAACGAGGATAACCTCCGCTTCGCAGGTGAAAGATACAATATTCCTGAAGAAAAATGGGTAACAGACTATATGGATATTGTAAACAACCCTGATATCGACGTAGTTACTGTTGCTATTCCCGACCAGCAGCATAAGCAGGTCTGCTGTGATCTTCTCCGCGCAGGAAAGCACGTTCTTTGCGAGAAGCCTCTTGCACTTACGAGAGAGGACATTGAAGAAATCGTAAAGGCTGCCGATGAATCAGGCTGCAAGTTTATGGTCGGCCAGATCTGCCGTTTCACTCCTGCTTTCGAAAAAGCAAAAGAAATTATTGAATCAGGCACAATCGGCGAGCTTTATTTCGTTGAGTCAGAATACGCTCACGACTATATGCACATCGTTGAAAACAAAGACGGCTCTGCTCACTGGAGAGCTGACCCGAAGCGTCACGGTGTTGTCGGCGGCGGCTGCCACGCAGTTGACCTTCTCCGCTGGCTTGCAGGCGATCCCGTTGAAGTCTTCGCTTACGGTACACACAAGCTTCTTCCGACAGTAAGCTACGATGACGCAACAATCGCTATTATGAAATTTGATGACAACCTTGCAGGTAAGGTATTCGTTTCAACAGGCTGCAAGAGAGACTATACAATGCGTACAGTTATCTACGGCACAAAGGGAACAATCATCTGCGACAATACTTCCCCGACTATGATTCTCTTCACAACTGACGAAAACGGTGACACTCAGGATCCGCAGATCATCGAGCTTGAGGTCAACAACCACAACGCTGTTAAGGAATTCGAAGTATTTGCTGACGAAATTCTCAACAACAAGCCCGTTGCAACAAGCGCAATCGAAGGTGCAAAGACTGTTGAGGTCTGCCTCGCTATCGTTGAATCTGCAGAAACAGGCAAGATCGTAAAGCCGAACTACAATTTCTGATAAAAAAGGATAAATCCGCGGAGGAAATTCCTCTGCGGATTTTTTATTAGCTGAAATCTGTTTCTGTTATTCTTTCAACAACAAGTGTCTGCGTGTCAAATTCCGTTGAATTTTCGTGAAGGACGATGAGCCTGCCTCCTCGCTCCTTGCCGTATGTATGGTAGCCTGCGCCGAGAGTCTGAATAAGCTTTATTCCCTCAACCTCGGCAACAAAAGTGTTCACATGGTCGTGGCCGAAGAATGCCGCAACGATGTCCCCCATCTTCTTCCAGCTTTCAAACTGCGAGCGTTCCGTTTCGGGCGGACAGGGAGCTTCGCGCACAAGACCTTCCGAAATCGCACCTTCCTTTAAAACAAGCGACTTGCCGTACTTTTCGGGAGCGCCTTCGATTTTTTCATCAACGAAATCAAAAAGGTCGAATTCCTGATGCACGGGAATATGCTGGAAAAGGATTGACGGAACGGGTTTTCCGCCGTTTTCTTCGCGAAGCTTTGCCGACTTCTTCTCGTACCATTCAAGCTGATCGGGGTGGACAATGCCGTAGCCTGCGCCGTGAACCATACGGTGGTTTTCGTCGCGGATGTAATCGTTCGAGTCCATGCACCAGATGTTCCACGCAATCTTTTTGCCGTCGCTGCTCATAATAGGCAGGCTGTAATTTCCGCAACCCGTGACATCTTCATCATTGTAGCAACCGCGGAAATTTTCGTACTCGGCGTAGATATTGATATGATTCTCACGTCGGATGAACGGTCTTTCCTCCTCGCCTTCTGAATCGTGATTTCCGAAAACAACGGCAAGCGGAATATTTTTTTCCTTGATCGGAGCAACGATTTTTTCGATCGTTTCGCGGAGGTAATCGTAGGTATATTCTTCCCAGTAACCGCTGATGTTATCGCCGCCGAAAACAACGAGATCGGGCTGTGCTTTTTCGATACATTCTTTGATTACATTGACGGTTTCAAGCGACTTGTGAACGGGAATATCGCGGTTTTCATCGTCGTCCATTTCGGGCGAAACTTCGTGAATATCTGAAAGATGCAAAATCCTGAAAGTTCCGTCTTCCCTGAAGCGGAGCGGAGACTGACGGAGTCTGAAATATTTTAAAGAAGTCGGGTAACCTGCTGCCATAATAAGCATCTCCTGAAGTTTTTCTTAAATTTTAACCCCATTAAAACCACTCGTCAAGTGAAGTTATAGATATTTTGTTAATTTTTATATTTGAATTGAATTTTTGATTTGTTTGTGATATTATCTAGTTTACAGTAAATTAAAAGGAGGAATAGCTTTGTCTGACGAGAACAAAGAAAAGATAATTCCGGAAACTCCTGACAATGAAAAGGAAAAAGTTGACGGCGATTGGAAATGGGACGCAGCCGTACCCGAGACCAAGACGGACGACATCACATTTGACGACCTTGCCCCCGTAAAGGAAGCCGAGGCAGAGCCTGCCGAACCCCAAGAAGAGGAGAAGGCAGAAGAAAAACCCGTAGAAGAGGATAAAAAAGAAAAAAAGAAAGAAGAAAAAGAGGAAAAGGCTGAGAAAAAGGCAGACGGACAGTGCGTTATCTGCGGAAACTCAACCAGAAACAGCCCGAGCGACCTTTACTGCGAGGATTGCGCAAGAAAATATCTTCGCACTCACTTCGGTATCCCTCAGGTTATCCTTGCTTTCGTAATGGTATTCTTCGCAGCATTCAGCTACTTTGTCTGCGTTTCTACCGTAGATTTTTCTGCACAGCTTTCAAAGATTGAAAATCTTATTTCCGAAAAGCGTTATACTGATGCAATCGGTACAGCTGAAAACCTCAGAGATGATGTTGCAACTCTCGATCAGGGCTTCAACGCAACTCTCGCAACATTCAACAAGAACCAGAAAGCCGTTGATTTCTTCGTTGACGGTGAGCGTTTAATGCGCCTGCTTCTTAATGCATATGCGGATTCTCTTCCCTTCGACCAGAATCAGATTGCGCAGTTCGTGAACGTTGTCAGTGTTGAAGTTGACAAAGACAAGCTTGAGACACGCAAATACGAAAAAATCAAGAAGATTTACGACTACTGTGTAGAGGTCAACGCTTACAGTGAGGATATCGGCCCGAAGTGGTACGAATTTATGTACACCGACGAAAAGACATCCGAGCAGAAAATCAAGTACGACGAAGCAATCGCTTTCCTTGAGACCTGCCCGAACGACACTCCGGCACAGAAGAGCCTTAACGGTTATTACAGATACATCGCTGCATACTTTGCAGAAAAGGACAAGACTCTCGTTTTCGAAATTTTCGACAACCTTATGAAGGACCTCGGTGAGTATTCATACCTCTTCGATTACATCTACCTTCAGGTTGCATGGAACTACGAGGATTACGAAAGAGTTGAAGTTCTTGCAGAGCGTCTTTACGAGCAGAACCTTAACGCAACCGACGCTTACTATTACTCAATCAAGGCAAACATCCTTCAGGGCGACTTCAAGAAGGCTGATGAACGTTGCGAAAAGATGTTCAAGGATAACCCCGAAGCTCTTGACTATTACTCAATGAAGGCTGAAGTTCTCCGCCGTATGGGTAAATTCCAGGAATCAATCGATATCTGTAAGCAGGGTATCGCAGTCGGAACCGATCCTTCAATTTACAACCAGCAGGCAATTTCCTGCATGCTTCTTGACGACAAAGAAGGTGCGCTTGAAGCCGCAAAGAGTGCATACGAAGTTATGAGAATGAACACTCAGAGCCAGGCTTCTTACGAAATCCTTAACACAATCGCTTTGATCGCTCAGCTTTGCGAAGACAAAGAAACTTTTGAAGAAATCGAGGCTCTCTTTACAAACAACCAGGAGCCGACAGAGCTTGATGAGGATGTTCAGAAGTGTATCGAAGGCGAAATTACTTTCGAAGAAATCTTTATGGAAGGATACGGTGATATCTGATGACAATTATATATGTAATTTCAAAGTATCTCACAATCATCGGTGCTTCCCTCAAGGCTTTCTGGGAACAGCTTTTCTGCCGTATTCTTCAGATTCCCGTGCAGGATGCAAGCTACCTCAGCTCAACCGAGCTCTGCGGCCACATCGAACACGAGTTTACTGAAAGCAAGGTAAAAAGCTTCCTTCTTTGCTACCTTCCCGGTGCAATGAACCGTTTCTTCGGTTACGGAATGTTAATCGGCGGTTACCTCGGTCTTTTCCACCTCGAAGTAAGCTCCGAGGACACTATTTTCTGGGTTTATCTTGCAATGCTTTACGTCGGCATTTCCCTTATGTGCAACAATGCTCCCCTTTACGAGGACGCTCTTCTGAACTGGGACTTGCTTTACGGTAAGGAGCAGAAAACAAACATAGTTGTAAAGATTCTTGCTTTCATCCCGTCTGTTTACTTTATTGTTTCAGCGCTGATGGAAAAATATGCAATAAGCCTTTTGCTTTACATCGTTGCAGTGCTTATCGGAATCTTTGTTATCTGATTTAAAACTCAAACAACCGGGACCGCCTGAAAGCGGCTCCCGGTTATTCTTTTTATTGACATCTTTCCCTTTGGATGATAAATTAAAAACAGAATCTTTTCTGAGGTGATTTTATGAAATTTATGTCCTTTAATATCCAGCACGCGACGGACTACATCCGCCAGGTAATCGACCTTGAATATTTTGCGGAAGAATTAAAGCGTCTTAACCCCGACTTTCTCGGACTTAACGAAGTTATGAACGAGGGCGACGACGAGGAATACACCGACCAGGTAAAGTTCTTCAGCGAAAAGCTCGGTTGGAACGGATATTTCGGCCTCGGTGCACTGATTGACGGAAACAACCCTTTCGGCAACGCAATCCTTACCAAATATCCGATTAAATCTGTTGAAACGGTCGCAATCCCTGACCCCGAAGATAAAAGCGAGTCGACTTACTACGAGTCGCGCTGTGTTATCCGTGCGATCGTCGAGGTTGACGGAAAGGACGTCTGCTGGCTCGTCTGCCATATGGGACTTGCGAAGCTTGAAAGAGTGAATGCGGTCGAGGTCATCTGCCGCCTGATTGACGAAACAGATCTGCCCGTTATCCTTATGGGCGACTTCAACATTGAGCCCGACGGTGATGTGCTTGTTCCGATCCGCGAAAGACTTCTCGACACGGCGGATATTTCGGACAGCGCAAAGGAATGCACCTATCCCTCGGACAAGCCGAGAAAGAAGATTGACTACATCTTCTACCGCGGACTTGAATGTACGGGCGCGGAGACCCTTCACGACGTAATTGCCGACCACCTTCCCATCGTAGCGGATTTTAAAATATAAAAAAATCAAGCGGAGGAAACTCAATGTTTCTTCCGCTTTTTATTTAATGATAGCTGTAACACGTCGCGCAACTGTTACCGCAAGAATGATTTTAATAATATCGGGGACAACGAACGGCAGAATACAGACTGACACCGCGCTCCTGACATCTCCACCACCGTAAACGAACATATACCACAGAACACCGGTTGCATAGCAAACAGCAAGCCCCGGCAGGCAACAAACGAAAGAATAAACAAACCCTTTCTTCGCCTTGCTTTTCAGAAAGCTTACGATAACCGTTGACGGAATGAAGCCGAGGATAAAGCCTCCCGTCGCGCCGAGAAGTGCACCGACACCGCCCTGAAAGCCCGAAAAAACAGGCAGGCCGACAGCACCGAGCAGGATATAAACAGCCGTCACTGCCAACGATTTTTTCACACCGAAAGTCAGGGCGATAAAAAACTCGGCAAACGTCTGCAAGGTAAACGGAACCGCCGAAGGAAACTGTATCCACGCGCAAACGCACATCAGCGCCGCACAGAGTGAGACGACGGCGAGATCTTTTGTTTTCAGTCTTTTCATAGGATCACCTAAAAAAGAGGACACCGCGGTGCCCTCTTTAAAATCAGAATGAAGGAATAAATTCCTTTATACGCGAACGGACAATTTCGGCCTCGTTCTGCTTTACGGGAACAGGCGTCATTGTACAGGTAAACGTATCGTTCTCTTGTACCATTTTTTTCGAAACAACCTTTGCCATTGTCGACGTTGCATTTGAAAAATCACTTCTTGTGCGTTCGTTTCCGTTGTCCGCAACGACTTTATAATAATAAGTCTGTCCAGAAAGAACGTCGTGGTCGATATATTTTTCCGCATAGGCTCTGCCGATGTTTGTGTAAAGTCCGTTTTCCGAAGTTGCCCTGTAAACAAGGTAGCTTTTTGCATCGTTAACAGCTTTCCATTCAACGTCTATCCATACACCGTTTTGTGAAGAAGTTACCTTCTTCGGTGTGCTTAGCCTTGCTGAAGAATAAACAACTCCCGATATATCGCTGTTGTAAGTTTCGTCCTTTGCAACAGTCATCATGCGGTAATAATATTTCTGTCCCGGTTCAACCGAAGTGTCTCTGAACTCGGTTTCGTCCGCATCGAGCTCCTTGAGCACCTGCGGTTCGGTGTCAAGATCCGTATTTCTGTAAATAACGTACCCTTCCGCACCCTTGACGGCATCCCATTTGACGGTAATATTCTCCTCATCCACGTTAACGAGGCGGATGTTTCCCGGCGTCGGGATAAGAACCTCAACAATACAATCAGCCTTTGCAGCGCCGTAGTTTGTTTTTGCCGAAAGCTTAACCTTGCCGTAGCT
The DNA here is from genome assembly GCA_017625835.1 of Clostridia bacterium. Lineage (GTDB taxonomy): Bacteria > Bacillota > Clostridia > Oscillospirales > Acutalibacteraceae > CAG-488. Next base: position 10,977 of record JAGAKF010000047.1, on the reverse strand, counting down.
TATGCCCGTAACAAGACCTGCATTCGTAACCGTTGCAATCTTTTCGTCCTCCGAAGTCCACGTTGCTCCCTTGTCCGTTGAACCCGCAGGAAGCTGCGACCAGATGATTTCCGCCGTTTGTCCGACTCCGACGTGGACCGTGCTTTCCTGAAGAATCATCTGCTGCGGAACATCGTTTACCGTAACGACAGCATAAGTCGGGCCGATGTAGTCCGTTCCGTCGATGCTCGCATAAGTTTTGTAATAATAAGTCGAGTTCGGCTTAAGCGCGCCGGCCTTTGACGTGACGTCCATGGCAAGCCTGATTTCGCTCTGGTTATTGCCTTTGATGACGGGATATTTTGTAAGCTTGTCCTTATTTTCGCCGAACATAAAGCCTGCCGAAGAAACAAGAAGTCTGCCTGAATTAGAAATTGAACCGTTGAGCATAGCGTTTGTTGCCGTAATCTCCGTTGCCGAAGTTGTTACGACCGCAAGCCTTGATGTTGAATAGCTTATCGAGTCCGAATAAGATCCGCCTACAAACGAATACGAGCCGACATATGTCTGCGAATCGTTGTACGCAGGCACGCCGTAGCCGACGATGTATCCTGCCGAACGGCTTCTCGTTTTCGCCATACAGCGATTGCCTCTGCCGGGACCTGTGTTTCCCTCGATTGTGTAAACGTTATTACCGCTGACACCCGTAACAATTCCGACATGCTTTGCCGTTGAACCGCCTGCCCAGTTAAAAAATACGATGTCACCTGTTTTTGGTACATAGCCTGAGCTTGCAGGGCGGTACACAGAATGTTTTTTATACCATTGAACGGAAGCCGCGCAGTTGCCAAGACGCGGAAGAACCGAGGTAGGAATACCTGCTCTTCGTGCGCACCACGAAACAAAATATGCGCACCATTCGCCCGTTGAATATCCGAAGGATTCGCCGTATTTTGTGTAACCTGCAACCTGCGATTCGGGAGCGAGGATTTGTCCCGTTGACGGGTGGAGCTCCGCGTATCCGATCTGAGTTCTTGCTACGGCGATGAGGTCAGCAATGTTTCTGCCTGTGTTACGGTGAGTGTTCGGATTTGTGTCCATATATGCAGAGGCAGAAAGAGTCATACCGACGAGAATAACCACCGCCAGCACAAAAGAAAGACTTCTTTTAATAATTTTACCTGCCATATAACTCACCTGCTTTCCGTAAAAAATTTATACTCGCTTAAATCAGAAGAAAATAGATGTAATTGCCCCGAAAACCGAACCGAAAAAGAGAAGTCCCGCAAGAACGAGGGCAACCGTTCTTATTACCTTAGCGTTCATTTTCATTCTTACCTTTCTTGTTTTTGCTGAATGCCGTTACGAACATACTCAGAAGGCAGCCTGCCGTGCCGACAATAAGGTCAACCATTGTATCCACAAGGCCAGCTTCCGTATCGAAAGCTGTTCGCTGAAGGTTGAGGCCGTAAAGCCTGTCCATTGTGAATTCGTAAAATTCCCAGCCGACAAGCAGCGCAACACCGAAACCGAAGGCAAACATTGCCGCAAGCGCAGGGCTGAGCGTTTTGTCCTTAGGTCGCTTGCCCTGAAGGATAAGCGCAATTTCGTAGCTTCCTGCCGTTGCGATGTATCCTGACATAAAATGCTCGGGAAGGTCGATAAAATCGAGCGTTGTGAATTTGTTGATCGTCGTGCCGACAACGATTGCAAAACAAAGAAGAACGTTAAGCATCGTTTGCAGACGGTACGGCACACGGGTTATAAATGTTTTTCCGCCGAGCCACTGGAAAAGGTCCCACAGATGGGTGAAAATTATTCCGAAAACAGCTTCAAGGAATTCTGTCGTATAGCCCGAAAAAAGCATCACTATGCCCCAAATAAGTATAAGCCCTCTGCAAATCCACCAGGTAATCTGATGCAGCTTCGGCAAAGACGGGATTTTATTAAAAGTTTTTTTCATCGTAAACTTCCTCAAAGGGTAACGCACACAACAGATTGTCCGCAGTCCCCCATTATTCATCATACATACAATAAATATACCTTATCTCAGGAATAAAATCAAGAGAGAAGCCGAATGTTTTGCCCTTGCTTTGCGACAATTTACAAACCGTTCAAATTTTTGGAAAGATATTCTTTTTGTCTGTACTTTCCTTTTGTTTTGTGTTATGCTGTGGACGTAGAAAATCTTGGGGTGGATTATGAAAAATAAAGATAAAATCCTTAATATAATCAAAATTCTTCTTGCGGTAACGCTGATAACAGTTGCCGCCGTGAACTACAAAACGCTTTCGACGCTGGATATCCGAACGCTGATTTCTTCAGCAACGAGCATATACATCGCCGCCGGCATAATCCTCGGCGTATACTTCGTGAAGGCAATCCTTCTCGTGCTTCCCGCATCGCTGATTTACATTTCCGTCGGCCTTGCGCTCGACTGGAAGCTTGCGCTTCTGATCAATATGTTCGGCATCGTCATCGAAGTCATAACAACGTACTTCCTGGGCAAATTTCTCGGAAAAGATGCCGTCGAAAAGAAGCTGAAAGGAACAAAAGGCGGCGACAAGCTCCTTGCGATGAAGGACAAAAACAAAAATATCGCAACGTTCATCATCCGTCTTGCTCCCGTTTTCCCGATTGATTTTTCTTCCCTCTTTATGGGTGCATTTGATTTTAAGTTCCTGCCGTATTTTCTCTTCTCCGTTCTCGGTCTTGCGCCGAGAGTTATCGGTTTCACTATCCTCGGCGACGGGCTTTACGATATTCTTAAAATCATTCCTCCGAAATATATCGCAATCCTCATTGCCGTTGCAGTGCCGATCGCAGCTGTGATTATTTACAGAAAAGCAAAAGCGAAAAAAGAGAATAAATAAACTCAAACGGCAGGATCAGACGGTCCTGCCGATTCAATTTATGCTTTAGTCACTTTGTAGGAATTGTATGTTTGATTTTTGGTAAAAATATACTACGGTAAAAATTTAACAAATATCAGAAAAAATGCTTGCAATTTATAATATAGTATGTTACTATATCCGAAAGTTAATAAAAAATTAACGATAGAGGCGCATCGCATTATCAGTAGCAACTGTTATTCAAGGCCGTGGCAAGGCTTACGGCAGTTGTGAAAGGAATCGTTGCCGAAGGCAGCCGAAGCCCAAGGCTGTGCTGGTAGTCGGGAATAAGATCCCGCCTATTGTCGCTTATTGCGGAGAGCTATCTTATATTTTTTCACGGCTGTATAGTCGGGATAAATGGGGGTAGTCGATGCAAATCGGCTATTTTTTTATGACTTGTAATTCTTCATATTGAACAGGTAAAGGAGTTTTTGAAATGACAGAAAACAGCATTTTCAGAGGTGCGGCTACAGCCCTCATCACACCGCTTAATGCAGAAGGCATTGACTACGAAAACTTTGGCAAGCTTATCGACTGGCAGATCGAAGAGGGCATCGATTCTCTCGTAATCTGCGGTACAACAGGCGAAGGCTCAACTCTTACAGACGAAGAGCACAGAGACGCTCTTGAGTTCGCTTACAAGCGCGCAGCAGGCAGAGTTCCGATGATCGCAGGTACAGGTTCAAACGACACAGCTTACGCTATCGACCTTACAAAATTCGCTTGCGAAATCGGCTACGAAGGTATGCTTCTCGTTACACCGTACTACAACAAGGCTACACAGAACGGCCTTATCAAAACTTTCACAGCTATCGCTGACGAAAGCACAAAGCCCTGCCTTCTTTACAACGTTCCTTCAAGAACAGGCTGTAACATCGAACCTGCAACATACGGCGTTCTTGCTGACCACCCGATGATCACAGGTATCAAGGAAGCAAGCGGCAACATCTCAAAAATCGTTGAAACAATGGCTATCGTAGGCGACAGACTCGACCTCTACTCAGGTAACGACGACCAGATTGTTCCCCTTCTTTCACTCGGCGGTTCAGGCGTTATCTCCGTTCTTTCAAACGTTCTTCCGAAGGAAACATCACAGATGTGCCACAAGTTCTTCGAGGGCAAGACAGATGAAGCTCTTAAGATGCAGCTTGACTATCTCCCGCTTATCAACGCACTCTTCTGCGAGGTTAACCCGATCCCCGTTAAGGCTGCCATGGCTGCTATGGGTTACGGTGAGAACTATCTCCGTCTTCCGCTTACTCCGATGGAAGATGCACACAAGCAGAATCTTCTCGCTCTTATGCGTCAGCAGGGGTTGAACGTATGATAAAGGTTCTCATTAACAGTGCCTGCGGCAGAATGGGTAAGGAAGTTGAGAAAATCGTTGAAGCTTCCGAAACAATGACCGTTGCCGCAAAGGTTGACAAAATGGCAGCCGAAAGCGGTTGCTACACAGACATTAACGATTTCAGCGGCGAAGCAGATATCATCATCGACTTTTCAAACCATCTCGGTACGAAAGATCTGCTCGACTATGCCGTTAAAAATAACATCCCGACTGTTGTTGCCACGACGGGCCACACAGAGGAGGAGCTTGCTCTTATCGAAGAAGCAGGAAAGAAAATTGCAGTTTTCCATTCTGCAAATATGTCGCTCGGCGTCGCACTTCTTTGCGAGCTTGCAGTCAAGGCTGCCGCAACAATGCCCGACGCAGACATCGAAATCGTCGAAACACATCACAACCGTAAGCTTGATGCTCCCAGCGGAACAGCGCTTATGATCGCAAACGCAATCAAGGCTGTACGCGAAAAGGCACAGTTCGTTTTCGGCCGTGAAGGAATGGCAAAGAGAGAAAAGAATGAAATCGGTGTTCACGCCGTAAGACGCGGAAACATCGTCGGAATTCACGAGGTCCTTGTCTCAACGGACAGCCAGACAATCACACTCAAGCACGAAGCTCATTCAAGAGCATTGTTTGCCGAGGGTGCGGTTTCTGCGGCAGAGTTTATTCTGGGTAAGCCTGCAGGACTTTACACTATGAACAGCATTGTTACGGAATAAGGTGTTTTTATGATAAGAATTGGTATAGTAGGTTACGGTAACCTCGGCAAGGGCGTTGAGGCCGCTGTAAAAAATAATCCTGATATGGAGCTTGTTGCTGTCTTTTCAAGACGTGACCCTGACTCCGTTAAAATTAAAACCGAGGGTGTCAAGGTATATCCTTTTGATAAAATCACAGACTATAAGGACGACATCGACGTTATTATCAACTGCGGCGGCAGCGCAAGGGATCTTCCCGAATCAACTCCCGCACTTGCAGAAAACTTCAATGTTATCGACAGTTTTGACACTCACGCAAAAATCCCCGAGCATTTTGCGAACACGGACATGAAAGCAAAAGCAGGCAATAAAATCGCAATCATCTCCGTCGGTTGGGACCCGGGAATGTTCTCCCTCAACCGCCTTTATATGAACGCAATTCTCCCCCACGGTAACGACTACACATTCTGGGGCAAGGGCGTAAGCCAGGGCCATTCGGATGCAATCCGCAGAATTGACGGTGTTGTTGATGCACGCCAGTACACAGTACCAGTTGAAAGCGCAGTTGAAAGCGTACGCAACGGTGAAAACCCTGAGCTTACAACAAGACAGAAGCATACAAGAGAGTGCTATGTCGTTGTTGAAGACGGTGCTGACAAAGCGAGAATCGAAAACGAAATCGTTACGATGCCGAACTATTTTGCTGACTACGACACAACAGTGAACTTCATTTCACTCGAAGAGCTTCAGCGTGACCATATGGGAATCCCCCACGGCGGCAGAGTTATCCGCAGCGGTTTCACAGGCTTTGACCTTAACACAAAGCACACTATCGAATACAGCCTCAATCTCGAATCAAACCCCGAATTTACAGGCAGTGTTCTTGCAACTTATGCGCGTGCGGCATACAGACTTAACCGGAACGGTGAATCGGGATGCAAGACTGTTTTTGACATCGCTCCCGCATTGCTTATTGATAAAACGGGTGACGAAATCAGAGCGCATATGCTTTAATCAACCCCGAAAGGATGTTTTAAAATGATCTGCAATAACCTTGGTGTTAATGAAAAAGGTCATCTTACCTTTGCAGGCTACGATACGGTCGAACTTGCCGAAAAGTATCAGACACCTGCATATATAATGGACGAAAACAAAATAAGAGAAAAGTGCCGTATTTACAAAAAAGCTATGGGCGAATTTTTTGGCGGAGATTCAATGCCTCTTTTTGCAAGTAAATCTCTTTGCTTCAAGAGAATTTACGAGATTATGAAAGAGGAAAAAATGGGAATCGATGTCGTTTCCCCCGGTGAGCTTTACACGGCTGTCAAGGCAGGTTTCCCGATGGAACGAGCATACTTCCACGGCAACAACAAGACTGACTTTGACATCGCTTTTGCAATCGAAAACGGTATCGGCTATTTCGTCTGCGACAACGTTGAGGAGCTTAACGCGATCAACCGTGAGGCAGGCAACAAGGGAATAAAGCAGAAGATCATTCTTCGTCTTACACCCGGCATTGATCCTCACACTCACGCAAAAATCAGCACGGGTAACGTTGATTCCAAGTTCGGCGCAGCGATCGAAACGGGACAGGCAAAGGAACTCGTCGAGCTTGCACTTTCAAAAGAAAACATCGCTCTTATGGGTTACCACTGCCACATCGGCTCGCAGATTTTCGAATACGATCCGTTCTGCGATGCAGCCGTTATTATGATTAAATTCCTTGCTGATATGAAAGCTGAACTCGGCTTTGAAGCAAGCGTCCTTAATCTCGGCGGCGGTATGGGCGTCAAGTATGTTGAGTCCGATCCCGAAATTGACTATGCAAAAAATATCGAAGGAATTGCAAACCTTGTTAAGTCCAAGTGCGAAAAGCTCGGTGTGACAATGCCGACAATCCTTATGGAACCCGGCAGAAGCATCGTTGCTGACGCAGGACTTACGCTCTACACAGCAGGTACACGCAAGGAAATCAAGGGCTTCAAGAACTATGTTTCAATCGACGGCGGTATGCCCGACAACCCGAGATACGCTCTCTACCAGTCAGCATACACTGTAATGGTTGCAAACAAGGCGAATGAAGAAGCAGACTATGAGTGTACGATTGCAGGACGCTGCTGCGAAAGCGGCGACCTTATTCAGGAGGGTGTTAAGATTCCCAAGCCTGAACGCGGAGATACAATCGCAGTGCTTACAACAGGCGCTTATAACTTTGCAATGAGTTCAAACTATAACGCAATCTGCAAGCCTCCCGTTATTATGCTTGACGGTGAAAAAGATTACGTTGCAGTTAAAAGAGAAAGCTTTGACGACCTTATCGCAAGGCAGGTATAAAAACAAAGGAGCTTCGGTTGAAGCTCCTTTGTTTTTATGTTTTTCCATATCCGGGCATTAAAGTTATAGGTTGACGTTGCAAATTAATATTGATATAATATAAAAAAGTTTGAGTCTGGAGTTTATTATGAACGATCTTCAAAAAAAAGAGTTGGAAATTCTGCTTGAAATCGACAGAGTCTGCAACGAACATAATATTCGCTATTTTCTGAGTTCCGGAACAATGCTGGGGGCAATTCGTCATCACGGTTTTATCCCTTGGGACGATGATATTGATATTATTATGGATATAAAAGATTACTGGCGTTTTTGTGAAATTGCTCCCGGTGCCTTAGGAAAAAATTTCTTTTTGCAGTCAACTGATACCGATTTGTGGTACAAGTCATATTCTAAAGTAAGATATAACAACACTACAATGATTGAGGAAACCTACAAAGGAATAAATTTCCATCACGGTGTCTGGGTCGATATTTTCCCGATTATGGGAATAGAAAAAAATCAAAAATCAATCAACAGAATTAATACAGTTATCCGTCTTTCTGACTGGCTCGTTTATGACGCCTTTTTTGACCCGTCTCTGGACAGTCCCGGTAAACTGCGCTTATTGTTAAAACTTCCGTTGCGTATAAGACGTGCTATCTGTAAGGCAATACGAAAACTGGCATTTAAATCTTCTGCAGGTTTTACTTACTGCGATTATTATTGGGGTCGATATTTCGATTCTCCCCGCTTCAAAACTGAAGATTTCAAGGAAGTTATACGAGTACCGTTTGAAGGACATTTGCTTCCGATTCCGAAGGAATATGATAAAATATTGAAATCTGTATACGGTGATTATATGACGCCACCACCGCCCGAACACCGTAACAGCGGACATATTATTGAAATTCTTGATCTTGATAAAGACTACACACACTATCTGAAGTAAATACAAAAAAGAGGTAATTCGGATAATTTCCGTGTTACCTCTTTTTTCACTTTCCAATAATTACGGAAAGCAAAAAACAGCCGTGCATCCTTGCGAACACTCGGCTGTTAAATCCGTTTTTTACTCTCTCTTTTCAACACCGATCATTGATGAAACAGCGACACAGATCAGGCAGATGCCAACATCCGCAAAAACGGCAAGCCACATCGGTGCAATTCCGAAGGCACCGAGCAAAAGAACAAGTGCCTTAACTCCGACTGAAAAAAGAATATTGAACCAGACCGTTTTATGCGTTCTTCTGAAAAGTCTGTGCGCCAGGGCGAAACGATGAAGATCGTCGTTTGCGACGATGATATCTCCTGCTTCGCTTGCCGCCTGAGTGCCGCCGCCCATCGCAACACCTGCATCGGCTGCCGCCAGGACGGGAGCATCATTGATACCGTCGCCGACAAAGATGACCCTGCCGTATTCCTTTTTGATCCGTTCAATGTGCTTCAGCTTGTCTTCGGGCAAGAGATTGCAGTAATACTCGTCAATCTCGCATTCGTCGGCAACTGTCTTTGCCGAAACCTCGTTGTCGCCCGTAAGCATTACCGCGTGAAGAATACCGTGGGTTTTAAGCGAATCCACCATTTCTGCCGCACCGTCACGAACCTTGCTTCTCAAGTGAATCGAACCGACAGCAACACCGTCGAGGCTTACACAAATTTCGTTTTCGTGCAAGGCTGAAACATCGACACCCTCCGATGCAAGAAAACGTTTACTTCCGCAAAGAACCCTCTTGCCCGCAAAGGTTACAGCTGAACCGTTACCCGCTTTTTCTTTGAAATCGGAAAGAAATCTTTCGTCAATTTCGGGTGCAAGAACCTTGATGCTTTTTGCAACAGGGTGCGAGGAAAAATGCTCTGCCACACCTGCAAGAGTCAGCAGTTCTTTTTCCGTAAAAGTGCCGAGGGGATTTATCTGATCAATCTCAAAGTTTTCCGTCGTAAGTGTTCCTGTTTTGTCAAAGACAACGGCCTTCGCTTTTGCAACAGCTTCAACAAATGCTGTTCCCTTAACGAGTATTCCTTTCCGCGCTGCCGCACCGAGTCCCGTATAAAAACCGAGGGGTACGGAAATTACAAGCGCGCACGGACACGAGGCAACAAGGAAAACCAACGCTCTATAAACCCATTCGGACGGATTTTTCGTCGCGATTGAACCTATGAGCGCAATCAGCACTGCACCGATAACGACTACGGGAGTGTAAACCTTTGCAAGGCGTGTGATCATTTTCTGCGTCTTGCACTTTTTCTCTGCGGCCTCTTCAACCATACGTACGATTCTTGATGCTGTTGATTCGCCGAATGCGCACGTCGTTCTGACCGTAAGCGCACTGCTGCCGTTTATCATTCCGCTTTTTACTTTGTCGCCCTTTTCAAGTTCAACAGGCAGACTTTCTCCCGTAATTGCCGAAGCGTCTGCTGTTGACGAGCCGTCGGTTACAACTCCGTCAATCGGAAAACGTTCATACGGCAGAATTTTTATAAGCGAGCCGATTGCAACACTATCCGCCTTCACTTTTTCCGTTTTGCCGTCTTCTTTTATCAGGTTCGCGTGATCCTGCTGAATTTTTGAAATTGCGTTGATTGATTTCCTGCTGTTTGCAACAGCCTTTTCTTCAAGAATTTCACCGAGTCTGTAAAGAATTGCAACGAGCGCCGCCTCACGGAATTCGCCGAGGATAGACGCGGCAACAATCGCAATCAGCATAAGCTCAGTTTCGCCGAGGCTGAAATGCTTTATATTTTTGATAAAACCGAAAACGATCGGATAAACCGCCAGAACCAGAGCAACAATCAGTATAATTACGCTGACAGCCTTACTTGTCGGAATAAAGCTGAAGCCGATGAACAGTACCGCGGCAGCAAGAAGCCATTTGTCCGTCTTGCTTTCTTTTTCGTGGTGGCAACCGCCGCAGGCGCAACTGTCGTGTTCGTGCGTATGTTTGTGTTCATGCTCGTGGCAATGTCCGCCACAGCAACATTTTTCACTCATTCACATATCCCCCTTTGTGTATGATATGCGCAAGGCCTGCACCGTAGATCTCCTTGACGTGGTCATCATCCAGAGAATAGTACATTTCCTTGCCCTCGCGTCTCGGACGGACAAGACCTGCTGCGCGCAGAATACGGAGCTGATGCGAAACGGCACTCTGTCCTGCACCCAGGCGCTCCGAAAGGTGATAAACACACATTTCGCCGTCCATCAGCGCAGAAATTATACGGATTCTTGTGCTGTCGCCGAAAACCTTGAAAAGCTCCGCAAGGTCATAAAGCGTGTTTTCGTCAACGTTTGCGTGCGGACAGTTTTCATGGACACAAGTACAGCAGTTCTTACACTCGTTTTTCACATTTTCCATTCTATATATTCCTCCGATAACAGTTGTTTATAGCAATCTTTTCACAACATATGAACATATATTCATATGTTAGTTTTATTATATGCAACTATAAAGAAAATGTCAAGCGTTTTGTCCGATAAATTCGGGTTTGTAGAGCAAAGGCGATGCCTTTGCAATGATGCATCCGCTGTGCGGAAATGATGAATGATGTTCGCTACGCGAATGATGTGTTTGCATTGCAAACATTAAGGGTCTGCGACGCTAAAATATAACACCCGACTTTGATAGTGCCTGTAGGGGAGGCGTTTCGCCTCCCGCAAAATTGCACCGTATCTGACGGGACGGGAAACCCGTCCCCTACGTGATGAGTTGAATAAACAGCGTAGGGCGGTGGCTTGCTGCCGCCGACAGAATTT
>JAGAKF010000046.1 GCA_017625835.1 Clostridia bacterium | reverse complement strand
GTTGAGCAAAGGCGATGCCTTTGCAATGATGCATCCGCTGTGCGGATATGATGAATGATGTTCGCTACGCGAATGATGTGTTTGCAGTGCAAACATTAAGGGTCTGCGACGCTAAAATATAACACCTCGACTTTGATAGTACCTGTAGGGGAGGCGTTTCGCCTCCCGCAAAATTGCACCGTATCTGACGGGACGGGAAACCCGTCCCCTACGTGATGAGTTGAATAAACAGCGTAGGGCGGTGGCTTGCTACCGCCGACATAATTTATAGACTTTCATTAAATCATCCCGACAAACCCGAATTTATCAGGATGTTTGGATATCAATAAATATTTGCAACAAAAAAACTTTCTCGTCAAAGGTAGCTGATTCAGAAAGTTATTTTATAGTAAAACTAAATCAAAGTAGCTGCTTTTAAAATCTTTTTTTGCTTTGAGATAATATTAATGCCCACAGAATTTCTGTGGGCATTTTTGGGATTATGAAACAAAAGGTAATAAAAATGCTGTAATGTAAGAGAGTGCAATCATCAAAGAATAAAAAACACCACCGATTGCACTGATAATTGCTCCTGTAATCTCTTCCGGGATTATGTGGTCTACAAGGAATGAGCCAATCATTGGAACAAGTGTTGAACCGATTATTGACGTAATCATAATTTATCTCCTTTCTTCAAAAAATCAGAACGGATTTGTGATTCTGTCCCATGTAAGGGGATTGTAGCCAAGTCCGAAGTACTTGAAGATCCAGATAATAGGATTGAAGCGGAAGAAGATTGCATCAATAACTGTTACGAGACCTCTGAGGAATGTTGAAATATCGTGTGTTTCAGGAACTTCAACCTTTTCGAATTCCTCGCCTTCAACGTGAAGCACCATAGGCTGTGAGTAGCATATACCGTTTTCGCCTGTAAGATAAAATCTTACGAAAAGCTCAGGCTCGTTACCGTTAAGGAAACTGTCAGCGTGAAGGTCAAGTGTTGCCTTGCCTGATGTGATGTTTTCGTCACGCTGAATAACGTTACCGTTTGAAACCCATACAACTCTGTCAAAGTTTACACCTTCAACAGTAATTGTGTCGTTCTCCTGGTCGATTGTAAGTCTTGTTACGTTAGGTGTGTTGTCGAGCCAGTAGCTCTTTGTGTCGTAAACATCCTGCTCAACAAATCCCGGAATTTCAGGGATGCCGTCAAGCTCAACACCGTTTGAGAAGTGAGAGATTGAGAAGAACTGTCCTTTTTCAAGGCAAGTGCGGAAAGCATCAGTTGTCTGCTCAGGCATCCAGCTCATTGTATAAGCATCATTGATTGAAGATTCGCTGTGTGAGTCTGCGAATGTATTGCCCCAAGGAACAACGCCGTAGGGGATAGTCTTCTGAAGAATCTGGTCATAAAGGATACGGTCGCAACGTGTATGTGCGTCTGTTGCGCTGTTGATACCCATACCGAGTGAAGAACCGGGATTGTCAAGGAAGATTCTTGCAAACTTGTTTACGTAGTATTCGTCAACCTTCTGACCTACATATTTTTCAGAATCTTTATCGATGTAAACATATTCACCGACGTGAGAAAGCATCGAAATACCGCCGGCTTCTTTTACACCCTTTGTAGGTGTCTCATAGTCACCGAAAACACCTGCAAGTCCCTGACCGTACTCTGCGTAATAACATGTAAGATGACAGTCAGCAAACGGAGTTGCCATATTAAGCTCGTTACCGAGAGGAATATCAATCATTCCCGTGGTCTTTGTTCTGTTAAGCTCAATACCGTCAGAAGTTACGAAGGTTCTGTTTTCGTTTGTGCCGTTGAGGTATGCCTCGTACTCTTCGTCAGAAATCGGAATAATCGGAGCGTTCTTGGTGCGCTCTTTTTTGATAGCTCTCATAAGAGGAACTACTTCGGGAGCGACATTCCAACCGCGGTTGAGTGTACCGTGGTCTGTAAGAGCGACAATGTCGTAATCAGCGGCATAGTGCATCTTGCAGAATTCATCGATTGTAAGGAAACCATCACTTGCTGTTGTGTGACAATGGAGCTGTGTTTTGTACATTCCCCATTCATCCCAGTTGATTTCTTCATACGGGCTTTCAATAATAAAGTTTTTTTCTGTTCCTGTTGCAGCAACTGCAGTCGGAGCAACCATACCAACGAAAAGGGCGGCCATGAAGACGGCAAGCGCTTTTTTGCCGATGGTAAGCATCTTTCTTTTCATAAAATACCTCCTTAGGTATAAACTGATGTAGAAATTATACATTTAATTTTCAGAAAAGTCAATTGAATTATGAAATATGTATAACAAAAAAAGAGCAAAACCTATGTCGGTTCTGCTCTTTCAAAAGTGTTTTTTACGGCATATACGGGTCAATATCCATATTATTATACTTTTCGTCAATAAGGAACTGACTCATATACTTGATTGTAAAGTCGATGCTCCACTGGCCTTTTCCACCGAACCAGTTGGATGAATGAGGCTCAATAGAGAGAACTCCGTCATATCCTACATCGTAAAGGATAGCCATAACTGCTCCCCAGTTTGTCTGGTCAAGACCTGCCGGAGGATCGTCATAGTGGTCGCCACCTACGTGGAGGGTGCCTTTGACGTGGAAATGGTGGAATCTATGGCCCCAGTCAGCAATTTCCTTAAGGTAATCACCAAAGCGGTTTATGCAGTGCGACGGGTCATATTTGATGCCGAGCTCAGGAATTGCCGTAAGGATAGCACCCCAGGACTTAGCATCCCAGATGAAGTTTTCCCAGTCACAGTTGTAAAGCCCGATTTTAACACCCTTTGGCTTTGCATAGTCAACGAGTGTCTGCAGGTAGTTGATAGCAAACTTGCAGTTCTCTTCAAAAGTTTTTTCTTCAACTTCGTTACAGCCGACGTTAAAAACAGGGCAACCGAGGATTGAAGCGAGGTCAACAAGATTCTTGTCGTGTTGCATTGCCTCGGGGATGATATCTCCGTTTTCGTCAATTCGAGTCATTCCCCAACGTCCGATTGATGCAACGTCAACACCGTATTTTTCGGAATATCCTTTGATCTCATTGGCCTTTGCAAGAACTTCAGCTGAATCGTAATTGTAGTTGATACAGAATTCGACAGCAGTAAGCCCTTTTTCACTGACTGTTTTGAAGTGACCTTCATCCCAACCGTTGATAATACCTAAACGCATAAAAACACCGCCTTTATTTTACTGTTTTTAATATAGCAAAATATGGGCGGTGTTGTCAATTATTTATTTTTCGTAAGTGTTAAGAAAGGCTTGTGTACGCGGATTTTTCGGATTTACGAGAACATCTTCGGGTGAGCCGTGTTCAGCAATAACGCCGTCATCCATAAAGATAACCTCGTCCGAAACATCTTTTGCGAAATTCATTTCGTGTGTAACGATAACCATTGTCATATTGTCCTCTGCAAGCTGACGGATTGTTTTAAGGATTTCACCCGTAAGCTCGGGGTCGAGGGCTGACGTAGGCTCGTCAAAGAAAAGGATCTGCGGATTCATCGCAAGCGCACGTGCGATTGAAACACGCTGCTGCTGACCGCCGGAAAGCTCGCAAGGATAGTTGTTAAGCTTGTCCGAAAGACCGACTTTATCAAGAAACTTCTTTGCCGTTGCATCAATTTCTTCAAGGATAGCTTTTTTGTTGTGCTTGTAATCGGGTCTCTTTTTGGCTGCAAGCTTCATAGCAAGTGTAACGTTGCCGAGTGCAGTGTACTGCGGAAAAAGATTGAACTGTTGGAAAACAAGGCCGATATTCTGCTGGTTCTTTTTCAACTCTTTAAGCTCGTTCTTGTCCGTAATATTGCTGTCGAAAACAACCTTGTCGTTAACCGCAATTTTTCCTGTTGTAGCTGTTTCAAGACCGTTTATGCAACGCAGAAGGGTAGTTTTACCGCTTCCTGATGAACCGATGATTGAAAGAACCTTACCTTCTTCGAGTGAAAAAGATATGCCCTTAAGAACCTTGGTTGAACCAAAGTTCTTGGTGAGATTGTTAACTTCAAGTATAGCCATATCAGTTCACCTCACACGGAAAAGTAGCTGAGCTTCTTTTCGATTCTGTTGAAGATAATCGTAAGAAGACCGCAGGCAATAAGGAAGAATACACCTGTGTAGAACAGCGGCCAGAGAAGACCGTCACTCTTGATGAAGGATTCACCGCTCCAGATAATTTCATAAACTGAAATAATACGGGCGAGGGAAGTGTCCTTAACGAGTGTGATGATTTCGTTACTCATCGGCGGAATGATGCGTTTAACCACCTGAAGAAGAACAACGTGGAAGAATGCCTGTGACTTGCTCATACCGAGTACGTGACAAGCCTCATACTGTCCCTTTGAGATGGATTCGATACCGCCACGGTAAATCTCTGAAAAATAGCAGGCATAATTGATTACAAATGAAATAAGAGCTGCCGCAAAACGGTCAATAACCTTCCATGTTGCAAGCCATTCAATTATGAAGTTTGATGTCTGCTGTTCTCTTGCCCACATTCCGACAAATCCGGGAACGTAGAAAATGATGATAAGCTGGAGCATCAGGGGAGTACCTCTGATAATCCAGACGAAGGTGCGCACAAACCAGTTGATAGGCTTGATTTTGCTCATTGAGCCGAAGCTGATGATAAGACCCAAGGGCAACGCAAAAATTAAGGTCAGTGCAAAAAGCTCCAGCGTTGAGCCGAAACCTTTAAGCAATGATTCCGTTACCGTCCAAAACATACTAAAAAACCTTCCTAAACTAACACTGATAAACATCCGAAAGGCAGGGAGCCATAGCTTCCTGCCTTCTGATTTTTAATTGCGACTTAAATTAGTCTTCGATAGCTACTTCGTACTTTTCAGCCAGTGCAGCGAACTTACCGCTTTCCTGGTAGTCCTTAAGGAATGTGTTGAACTCTGCTGTGAGGTCTGACTCAGGTCTGAAAGCAACGCCGAATTCCTCTGTGCTGAGTGTCATTGCTACTGCGAGGTTTGCATAGCTTGCGCCTTCGCCAACTGTTGCGTCTGCCATTGTCTTGTCGATGATACAACCGTCGCAAGCGCCGCTCTTTGTTTCAACGAGTGCCATTGCCATATCCTTAACAGCAACTGTCTTAAGGCCTGTTTCTTCAGCAATTGACTGACCTGCAGAACCTTCTTCAACTGCGAATGTGAAGTCCTTAAGGTCTTCAGCAGACTTAACTGCAGCAGCCTTGTCAGCAGGAAGAACAACAACCTGTGAGTTCTTGAGGTAAACGTCAGAAACAGAAGCATTCTTACGAGCTTCGTCTGTGATTGTCATACCGTTCCATACGCAGTCGATAGAGCCTGAGTTAAGCTCTGTGAATTTTGCGCCCCAGTCAGCAAGAACAACGAACTCAACGTCAACGCCAAGCTTCTCAGCAAAAGCGTATGTAAGCTCTGTGTCGAAGCCTGTCCATTCGCCCTTGTCGTCCTTGAAGTTCATAGGAGGATACTCTGTGATACCAACTACGAGCTTGCCTTTTTCTTTGATGTCGCCCATATCGCTTACAGCGGGCTTCTCATTGTTGTCTGTGTCGGGTGTTTCTGTTTTTCCGCATCCTGCAAAAGCGAAAACTGAAAGAGCAGTTACGATTGCGAGGATAATTGCTAAATACTTTTTCATATATAATCCCTCCGATTAATAATGTGTTATTATGCTAACACATTAACACGCTAAAGTCAATAGAAATTAAGCTCAATATATTATTGATTTAAAGAACTTTTTTGTAACATTCAATAATTTTACATCATTTTTTTTGAATATAATACAGTTTGGAAAAAACAATATAAACAGGTGATTGTATTATGGATTTTTTACGTGCATTTCTGGTCGGCGGAGCGGTTTGCGTAATCGGCCAGCTTCTGATAGATCTTACTAAGCTCACGCCTGCGCGGATTCTTGTTAGTTTCGTTGTTGCAGGCGTATTACTCGAAAGCGTAGGCTTGTATCAGCATCTTGTCGATTTTGCGGGCTGCGGTGCAACCGTACCTCTTACAGGCTTCGGTTATACACTTGCAAAGGGGACAAGGGAAATGATCAACCAGACAGGCTGGCTGGGTATTGTTACGGGTCCTCTCAGCTCAGGCTCTGCGGGAATAACTGCGGCGATAATCAGCGGTCTTGTTGTTTCATTTGTAACTCGTTCGGGAACAAAATAAAAAGGAGCAAGAAAACCTTGCTCCTTGAATATCGTATATTAACTTATGCTTCAACAGGTACAGGATCGTCGATGTCACAGCATGAGCATGAAACGTAATCGCTCTGGTCATCTTCTTCAACCTTATTCTTGCAGGGAAGAACCTTTGTAATGAGCAAATAAACGCCTGCAGCAACAGCAGCGATAGCAGCGATAATACCTACAACTTTAAGAATCTTTTTAAGTGTATCACACATTGGATAGTACCTCCTGAATTTTGTTTACACTAATTATATTACAGTGCAGAAATAAAGTCAAGAAAATTTTCTCATAAAAAACAAAAGGATGAGCAAATGCTCATCCGTATTGTTAATCTCAATTAGTCTGCAAGAAGCTTTGCGAGAGCTGACTTCTTTCTGGCAGCGTTGTTCTTGTGGAGAAGATTCTTTGCACAAGCCTGGTCTACCTTCTTAATAGCAAACTTAACAGCAGCTTCCTTATCAGGTGAGTTAGCTGCAGCAGCAGCGTTAGCCTTCTTGATAGCTGTCTTGAGAGCTGAATTTCTTGACTTGTTACGAGCAGCCTTTGACTTGTTTACAAGCACTCTTTTCTTTGCTGATTTGATGTTAGGCATCATTCCACCTCCTTT
>JAGAKF010000045.1 GCA_017625835.1 Clostridia bacterium | reverse complement strand
ATATGAGTTCAAGTTGAGCAAAGCCTCCCTTGCCTAAAGGGAGGTGGATTTTGCGAAGCAAAAGACGGAGGGATACTTCGTGAAAAGCTTGATTTTTCATAGTTTTTTGTAAAAATATCCCCCAGTCACGACTTCGTCGTACCAGCCCCCTTTAGGCAAGGGGGCCTGATATCTGCAACATTGAAGATCCCGACAAACCCGAATTTGTTTAACAAAAAAGACCACCGCAAGGGTGGTCCTGATATTAAAATGATTTACTTAGCGCCTACTGCTATCTGGAGAATAAAAAGTGCATCTGATGAATTGATTTTTTTGTCTGTGTTTAAATCTGCTCTCTCACTTTCTTCTGAAGCCAGCATCTTTATTTTCACAGCGTGCTGCAATACCATAAAAGCATCCGTGCTATTTGTTTTTCCGTCTCTGTTAATATCACCTTTACAGCAAACAGTAGCGTTAGCGATGCTTTCATTTTTCTCGCCTATTTCAATGGCGTTCCACTGAGTTATTGTGCCATCATAGTATATCTTTTCAAGCTTTGAAGCCTTTTCAAACGTACAGACACCGATAGATTCCACAGTATCGGGAATATGCACTTCTGTAAGATTCTCGCAACACCACGTGTAATCATCGGAATACGGAAAGGCTCCGCTGAAAGCGTTGTTACCTATACGGGTTATACCCTTTTCAATTACAACCTTTTTGATTGAAGGAGCGTAATTGCCTGCCCAATTATAATAATTGTGAATATCTTCCATTTCACCCTTACCCTTGATTGTAAGTGTACCATCGGTGTCTAGTGTCCATTTAACATCGCCTTCGGGGTTATTCCCGTACGCACCGCTTGCCACAACCGCCGCCGAAGCTATAAACACAGCAACATTCATCACACAAATAAGTGCAAGCAACACTGCGAAACTTTTCTTCAACACCTTTTTCATAACTGTCATCCTTTCTTTTTGCAATCACCTTCTCAGGTAACTGTCCGTTTGCATTATATTGTAATAGAAAGACAGCAAAAATCTCTCAGGGTTGACCTGAAATGCCGTTTTAGCGACCTGAAATGCCGTTCCCCTGCTTAATTCCACAAATAAAAGGCAACTCAATGAGCTGCCTTTTGTCAATTCAATATTGTATTTTTATAAAATCATACATTTCTCTTGTGTTTTCTGCTGCGGTATGGATTGTAACAAGAGATCCCATTGTTTTGGTCTGGGCTGCAACGTGGTAATATGTGCCGTTGTAGAAGCTGCACTTATTCTCACTCGGATGAGCGTGTCCCATTGAAACAAGTCCTACACATCCTGCGTTTTTAAAAACATCGTCGAGAGGTTTATTCTTCGGGATATTGTACTTCTCTTCCATTTCATCAAGCTTCGAATATCCGTCGGCATAAGCCTCACCGTACAAGCCTGCTTCTGCAAATGCAGGTGTGTTCTCGTGGATAAAGACGCTCATTGAGATATCGCCGTAATTTTCAAGCTTTTTGTTCATCTCGTCCTCGCACCATTTAACCTGATCCGCGTGAACGTAGCCGTAGATGTGTTCTTCGTCCTCATCGTCATAATCCATTGTATCCATAAATACAAGCGAGTGGACAACCGTTTCACCGTTTTTGATATCTATTGTATACTGTGCGCCGCCCGAAATGTCTTTGACATCGGCACAAAGGCAATAATCAAACTGCGAAAGATATGCCGTAACATCGGCTGATGTGCCGTGAGCGATACCGTCATTATTACCGGGGATATATGCCCAGTACTGCTCCATTTCATCAAACATAGTGCCGACGGTATCAAGGACATGTTCCTTATTGAATGCGCCCGATTCACCGTCGTCAATCATATCGCCGAGCATTACAACGAGATCCGGGTTGTATTCAGCAACCTGAGCTTTCATCGTTTCCATTACGGAAATATCACCATAAGAAAGACCTGTTGTGAAATGAGTGTCCGTAAACTGAAGAATTGTGAAGTCGCCGTTTTCATCGGTTGAAAGAACCGGCATTTCTTTTCCTGCCGCAACAGTTTCGCTGTAACCCGTAATATCACCTTTGTTTGCAAGCTGACTGATTGATCTGTCCGTTGTGAAGAAATTAAAAATCGCTGTGAGCGTTGCAAGGAAAATTGCGAAAAAAGCTTTCATATTCCCACTTCCTTATTTAATAAAATTCTCAATCGGAGAAACATCGAGAAGATCGAAGTTTTTGATAAACTCATAGAAATCCTTTGCGATTTTCATAACGCCGCCCTCTTCATTACTTTCGATGTTGAGAGGCATAATCGGATCGTGAACACTAAGGCGGAGAAGAAGCCAGCCGTTGCCGTTTGCAGAATCAGCTGAGATACGCATACCCTCTCTGTTATCGTCGGCAAGCTTCCAGCCTTCCCTGCCGTTATAATACTTTTCGAGCTCAGCGATGACATTCTCACCGTACTGCTTGAAATCGTCGCATTTTATTGCAAAGCGAAGCTCTTTTTCTTCGGCAGGCTGCTGAAGCGGAGCAAGAATATCCTGAAGTGCATTTCCTGTTTTATCCCTTGCGATAAGGATAACGATTTTTGTCATAAGATATGCACCGTCATCAAGATAATAGTTCTCCTTGAATGCTGCGTGACCCGAGGTTTCGATTGCAAGAGGACAGAATCTTCCGTTATTGTTAAGCTCGATCTGCTTGTTTATAACATTCTTATATCCTCTCTTGAATCTGTAATGCTCACCGCCGATTGACTCGATGTAAGTTTTAAGTCCGTCTGATGTTACGGAGTCAGTTACGATTACACCGCTATCGTGTCCTTCAAGAGCGATATATGATGCAAGGGCAACGAGACGGTTACGGTTAATCTCCTCGCCGTCACGGTCAACGCATCCTGCACGGTCAACGTCCGTGTCAAAGATGATTCCGAAATCCGCCTTGCTGTTGATCACAGCCGAACAGATTGATTTCATTGCATCGGGATTTTCGGGGTTCGGGATATGATTCGGGAACATTCCGTCAGGCTCGAGGAACTGGCTTCCCTGAGTATCGGCGCCGAGTGGTTTCAGGACATTCTCTGCATAAAATCCGCCGACACCGTTACCTGCATCTACAATTATTTTAAAGCCTTCAAGCGGTTTTTCGTAGTTTTCAGCATTTACACCTTTCCTGATCATATCTCGAAGGTGGGCAGCATAATCGGACATATAGTCTACATCCGTAACCTTTGACGCATCTGCAACAAGAGTATCCATTGCTACACTTTCAGCTTTTTCAAGAAGTGTTGCAATGTCGCTTCCCTCAAGTCCACCGTCAGGGGTGAAAAACTTAAGTCCGTTTCTCTCCCACGGGTGGTGGCTTGCAGTTATCTGCACAGCACCGTCGCACTCAAGATCAAGCGTTGACATAAACATTGCAGGTGTTGAAGCAAGGCCGCAGTTTTTTACCGTTACACCAAGGGCAGAAAGTGTGTCGGAGACAGCTTTGATTATCCTCGGTCCTGATACACGCGAATCCCTGCCGACGGAAACCGTAATAGATGAAAAATCCTTGTCGGTTCTCTCGCTGAGCCACTGTGCAAAAGCAACAGTTATTTTTGAAACCACCTCATCGCTGAGGAAAAGCTTTTCTTCTGAATATTCAACAGCACCGTATCCTCTGATATCTGTACCGCTTTTAAAACCCATTAAACTCATAACATCGTCCTTTCGTCTGAAATTGATTTCAAGAATGAGTATATACCTTCAAAACCCTTGTAAATTTCCTTAAGCTCGTCTATGAGAGCTTCGCTTTCAAGCGTTTCGAAATCCGTGCGCTGTGCAATAAAGTGCATATTCCTTATATGATAGTAAGGCTCTATTTCGGGGATCGGATCGCCCGGCTTCGGTTTTTTATAAAAATCAGGCGAATACATTGCGCCTACCTTTTCTGCATCCGCAACAGCTTTCAAAAACTCCTGCGGACGTTCAATCAAAGCCTTGCGGTAAAGTTCAAGATAAGTCGCATCCACCCAGAACATTCCTACGCCGTATGACCAGAAATTCTGAGTAACCTCAAGCCACATACACGGATACTGCTGCCATTCGTGCTTGTTGCGCATAAACATTATCCAGAGATTATCCCTGTAAAGGCTTTTGTCTTTCGAGAATCGTGTATCACGGAAGAAACGGGACACCATTTTCACAGGATCGGTCATAACCTTATCATCAATCTCGTATATCTGCGGAACGATTTCGGCCGCAATCTGGCGCATCGGAATTGTAAAACCTTCCTTTAGCTCCTGCTTATGCGCTTCGTAAAAGCTGCGGCTGTTTTCAAATCTGTTCTGTGCCGCAAGAAAAAGCGTTTCTGCTTTTATTCCGTTGTATGCCATCAGATCAAACCTCTTTCTGCCATCTTCTGTGCCGCAAGCATTATACCCATTTTAGCACTGTGGAAATTAAGTCCGCCCTGCATCCATGCTGCATACGGTTCGCGAAGCGGTGCATCTGCCGAAAGCTCGATTGAAGCTCCTCCGATAAAAGCACCTGCTGCCATAATTACTTTATTGTCATAACCCGGCATATCCCACGGTTCGGGAGTAACAAAAGCATCAATCGGTGCACCCGATTGCATACCCTGGCAGAATGCAATAAGGTTTTCTTCATTGCGAAGAAGCACACTCTGCACGATGTCGAAACGCGGTTCTTTTGAAGTCGGTGTTGTTTCAAAGCCGAACTGTTCGAACAATCCTGCGGTAAAGTAAGCCGCCTTTATCGCCTCACCTACCGTATGGGGCGCAAAGAAGATACCCATAAAGAGTTCACGGCTCATTCCGAGAGTTGCGCCGACCTCCCTGCCGAGGCCGGGAGTTGTAAGTCTGTATGATATTTTTTCAACGAGGTCTGCACGTCCTGCGACATAACCGCCCGTACGTGCAAGTCCGCCACCTGCATTTTTGATAAGTGAGCCTGCGATGATATCTGCGCCGACCTGAGTCGGTTCAATTTTCTGCGTAAACTCACCGTAGCAGTTATCAACCATAATATCAGCGTCGCTGTTCTCTTTTACTATCTTTGCAATTTCACCGATTTCTTCGCAGGAAAGACTCGGACGGAGGGAGTAGCCTCTTGAACGCTGTATGTAAACGAGCTTGATTTTTTCTTTCGTAACCGCTTCTTTGATTGCTTCGAGGTCAGGCTTGTCATCCTTAAGGTCAACCTGCTTGTAGATTATACCGTAATCTGCAAGTGAGCCGTCGCCCTTACCGTTTATACCGATAACAGAATGAATCGTATCGTATGGTGTGCCCGTTACACAGAGCATAATATCACCCGGGCGAAGCATACCGTAAAGCGCAACTGCGAGAGTATGAGTGCCGCAAGTGAAGTTATGGCGCACAAGCGCATCCTCCGCGCCGACGATATCGGCAAACACTCTGTCGATAACCTCACGGCCTCTGTCACCGTAGCCGTAGCCAGTGCTTTCGCCGAACATGCTTTCACTGACGTTATTTTTGATAAAAGCAGAAAGAACCTTCTGCTGATTGTATTCGGTTATTTCATCTGTGATTTTAAACTGCGGAGCAATGCATTCAAGTGCTTTTTCTGCCGCAATGCTTACTTTTGAATCTATTTTAAAAAAGTTTTGTTCCATCTGTAATTAAACTCCATTCATCTTTCACCGTAAATCCGATTGATTTGTAGAAATTCACTATACTGTCATTTTTACAAAGAAGCTCGGTTCTTCTGCCGTTTGCAAGCTCGCCGTTTGCAAGGCGCGTTACAAGTGCTCCCGCTATTCCCCTGCCCCTGTAACAGGGTGAGGTTGCAACAGCACCGAGCAAAGCCGCTTTATCCGTACGGAAAAGCACCATTGCGCAACCCGCTGCATTTCCGTCAACCTCCGCAACCAAAGGTTCGGCTGTATTGCGGTTGATACGGAAAGTCGTATCCGAAAGCCACGGCAGGTAATCACCTACACCTGTAAGATTTTCAGCTTTGATTATATTATACACTTCTTTGAGTTCAAAGTTTTCCTTGAGGCTTACCTGGCGGTTTTCCTGTTCTTGCTCAAAGCGGACAACATATCCCCACAAAGTTTCGTCGTCAGTAAAATTCTGCGCAACCTGGCGCTGACATTGGATCGTATTAAAGCCCACAATTTTCACAAACTGAAGAAGCTCTTCGTAATCAGCATTTTCCGCGCAGAGTGTCATATCACCATCCACTCTGCTGATCGCCGCAGTGACAGTTCCGTTTTCATCCGTCTGCACCCAGAACTTCACAAAATCGTAGTCCGTTGAGTAGCAGTTGAAATACGCTTTTATCCTTGTGCCGAAAACATCGCGGTCGCAGAACGAGAGAAAAGCCTCATCACCTTTTTCAACACATTTAACCATTTGCAAGATCCTCTGCAAGAGCCCTTACAAGCTTTGCACTTTCTTCGATATCTTCCTTTTTAAGCACGCAGGACGGAGAGTGAAGATAACGGCAAGGAAGAGAAACCGTAATTGTTTTAATTCCGCCTGCTGTTTTGTGAATTACACCTGCATTGTTTCCACCTGCAACTGCAGACTTGACCTGCGCTTTGATTCCGTGTTTTTTTGCAAGCTCAAAGGCTTTGTCAAAAAGATCCTTCGGGTAAATCGTACGTCTGTCCATAAAGGATATTACTCCGCCGTTTCCGAGCGAGCAGACCTTTTTGTTTTCGGGAACATCTGCAAGATCAGCCGCGGTTGTTGTCTCAACCACGATTGCATAGTCGGGCTGTACTTTATAGAAAGCTGTCTGCGCAATACCGAAGCCGACTTCTTCGCCTGCCGCGAAGTTGAAATACATATCATACGGAAGGTCAGATTTTATCATATCAATAAGGATGGCACAGCCTGCTCTGTCGTCGAGCGCTCTGCCCTTTATAAGGCCGTCGCCGAACTCAACAAATTCGGAATTAAAACAAGCATAGTCACCGAGAGAAACAACCTTTTCCGTTTCCTCTTTTGAATCTGCGCCGATGTCAATATACATTTCTTTAGGCATATTGAGCTTTTCCGAAGCAGGAATCAAATGAGTTGCCTTAACGCCGATAACGCCGTTGATTTTGGCTTCACCTATGGTTACGGGTTTGCCGAGCATAACACGCTTGTCGATACCGCCTACGCAGTCAAAATCAAGCGTTCCGTCAGAATTGATGTGTGTTATCATCATGCCGACTTCGTCCATATGAGCATCGAGCATAACTTTATTTTTCGGGGTATTGGCACCCTTTTTAAATACTATAAGGTTTCCGAGAGGGTCAGTTTCGATACTGTCCGCATAGGGTGAAACAGCACTGATTACATAATCTCTCACGGCATTTTC
This sequence comes from Clostridia bacterium, assembly GCA_017625835.1. Lineage (GTDB taxonomy): Bacteria > Bacillota > Clostridia > Oscillospirales > Acutalibacteraceae > CAG-488. Next base: position 12,261 of record JAGAKF010000045.1, on the reverse strand, counting down.
TCTGCCTGAAACGCCGTCAAGCAAAGAAAGTTCTTTAATTGTTTCAAGCATTTGTTCCGCCTCCCAGAATATATTCTGCAATAAGCTTTGCGCAGTTTTCAACGTCATCTGTGCTGACAATCTCTACACCTGTATGCATATTCCTTAACGGAATCGACACCAGACCTGTTCTGATTCCGCCCTTTGAAAGTGCGATATGGTCAGCGTTTGTTCCCGTCGCATCGCTCATAAGTTCGAGCTGATATGGGATTTCCTTTTCTTTGGCGACAGCTTCAAGCTTTCTGCTGATATCGTAGCTGAGCACAGGCGAAAAGCCTATCATCGGGCCTTTATCAAGCTTGCCGCACTTCTTTGATGGCATATCTGGTGCATCGGCAAAGCTTACGTCAACGCTGATGCATTCGTCGGCATCAACAAGGAAACTGCCGTTGACAGCGCCTGTACCGCCCGTTTCTTCCTGTCCTGAAAAAAGAAGCTTAACGCTAGGATGATTCACGCTCTGTGACACAATCTCTGCAGCTCTTATTATGACTGCACAGCCTGCTCTGTCGTCAAGAGCCGCGCAGGAAATTCTGTTATTAAGAAGCTCGCATACGGGAGTTCTGACAGTCACTCTGTCGCCCTGAGAAATAAGCTTTTCAGCTTCTTCTTTTGTAAGCCCTGTGTCGATGAGCATATCATCAAAATCCTTCGCCTTGCCTGCATCATCTGCTGACAGAAGATGTGGCGGAGTTGATGTTATAACGCCGTAAACAGCCTCTTTACCCCACACGGTTACATCCTGAGCCGCAAGAACGCGCGCATCCATTCCGCCGCATTTTGCAACGCGCAGAAATCCGCCTTCTTCTATCGCTGTTACTATAAGACCGATGCGGTCCATATGAGCGTCAAGAAGGAAGGTTTTGCCTGTTCCTTCAAGCGTCGCAACAACGTTTCCTGTTTTATCATTTACTGCCGTCATTGACGACGGCAACCATTCTTTTATTTTATCTGATATATCCCACTCCATACCCGGTGTTCCGTTGGCCTGCGAGAGTTCAATTATCATTTTTTTGAGTTCTGACATAAAGATTCTTCCTCTCAAACAATTCTGTTTTCTATTATACATTCAAAGAATAAAATGTGCAATATGTTGATTTTCTTTTTTGGATAAGTTATAATACAACTGTCTAAGGAGGTGTCCGCATGGACGAAAACAGATATCAGGTAATTGACCCTGACAATGAAAAATACAAACTTACCGCAAAAGATATTATTGACGATAAAAAAGCCAAGAAGAAGAAAAAAAGGAAAAAAGGAATTTTCATCGCCCTTATTTCTATTCTACTGGTTTTTGCAATCGTTTTCGGTACGGGTGCTTTTGTTTTCAACAGTTATCTTAACAAAATGAGCTTTGAAGAAAGCACAGCAGAAGTTGACCCCGAAATTGATAAAGAAGAATCAATCGAGTTTGAAGAACAGGCAGATGCCGATGCCGACATCCGTTCTAACCTTGATGACAACGTCCTCTGGTACGACGACAGAATTTACAATATTCTTCTCATCGGTGCTGACTACGGTGTACGTACATCCAACGGATATTCAGACTACCTTACGCGTTCTGACTCGATGATACTTCTTTCTATAAATACAATCAACAACGTAATCAATATGGTTTCGCTTTCGCGTGCCGCTTACGTTGCAATTCCCGGCCACGGCAACAAGAGACTTAATGCCGCGCACGCTTACGGCGGTGCAAACCTTCTTATTGAAACTATCGAAAAAAATTACAAAATCCGTATTGATAAGTATGTCAAGGTTAATTTTGATGGTTTCCAGAGTATCGTTGATGCCCTCGGCGGTGTTTCGATTAATATGACAGCGCAGGAAGCTTCGATCATCCTCGGAAAATCAAAAGCAGGAACATACAGCCTCGACGGCGAAGATGCAATGGCTTATGCAAGACTTCGTTCAATCGACTCAGACCGTAAGCGAACAGGAAGACAGCGAGCTATCCTCAATGCAATGGCTGCAAAGTTGAGCCAGGCTTCTGTTTCTCAGCTTTTTGAGCTCCTTGATGTTTTTCTTCCCCTTGTTACAACCAATTTTACAAAGACTGAACTCATTGAGCAGATGACAAACGTTCCGAAATATCTTAAAATGAGTATTCACGAGGACATTATCCCATACAAAGCATTACCGCTTGCACTGCGCGACGGCAATGAAGTTCTCATACTTAACTGGGAAGAAACCAATGCACATACCCACGACCTTCTCTATCCGGGTATTGTTCCCCAATCTGCACAAGAATAAAACAGTTGCATTAAAAACCGGGTTGATCACAGATCAACCCGGTTTTCTTTTTATTCTTCTGTCTGCTGTTCAGTTGTTTCTTCAGCGGGAGCATCTGTTTTGATTTCATCAACAGTTTCCATTACCACGTGAGGCTCTTCTTCAATTTCAAGAGTACTCTCCATAAGCTTTCTGAAATTTTCACCGTCGATTTTTTCATTCTTCACAAGATACTCTGCAAGGGCATCAAGCTGATCTCTGTGCTGAGTAAGAATTTCTTCGGTTCTCCTATAAGCATCCGTAATAACCTTTTTGATTTCTTCATCAATCGCCATTGCTGTTGCTTCGGAATAATTCTTTGAATGGCCGTAATCCCTGCCGAGGAATACCTGGTCATTATGGCCTGCATAGCATACGGGGCCGAGATTGTCGCTCATACCGTATTTGGTGATCATCTTACGTGCAACCTCTGTTGCTCTTTCGATATCGTTAGAAGCTCCGGTTGACACATCACCGCGTACAATCTGCTCAGCGACACGTCCGCCGAGAAGTGAAACAAGCTCATCGAGCATTTCGCTCTTGTATTTATAAGTTTTGTCTTCTGTCGGGATATAAAGAGTGTATCCGCCTGCCATACCGCGGGGAATGATTGAAACCTCGTGCACGGGATCCTGCGAATCAAGGTAGTAGCTTGATACTGCGTGACCTGCCTCGTGGAAAGCAGTCATTCTCTTTTCTTTCTCACTCATCTTGTGAGACTTCTTTTCTGTGCCGATAACAACCTTACGTGTTGCTTCTTCAATTTCAGCCATTGTGATTGCCTTCTTATTTCTTCTTGCCGCAAGAAGTGCAGCTTCGTTAAGAAGGTTTTCAAGATCGGCACCGACAAAGCCTACGGTTGAATTTGCAATTACTTTAAGGTCAACGTCCGGAGCAAAAGGCTTGCCCTTGGAGTGAACTTTAAGAATAGCTTCTCTGCCGTTCGCATCGGGATAGCCGACAGTAACCTGACGGTCAAAACGACCCGGACGAAGAAGTGCAGGGTCAAGGATATCGGGACGGTTGGTTGCCGCGATTATGATAACGCCCTCGTTTTTGCCGAAGCCGTCCATTTCAACGAGAAGCTGGTTAAGAGTCTGTTCTCTTTCGTCGTGTCCGCCGCCCATACCTGCGCCGCGCTGACGGCCGACAGCATCAATCTCATCGATGAAAATTACTGACGGAGATTCCTTCTTTGCCTGGTTGAAGAGGTCACGTACTCTCGACGCACCGACACCGACGTACATTTCAACGAAGTCTGAACCCGAAATTGAGAAGAACGGAACATCAGCTTCGCCTGCGACAGCTCGTGCAAGAAGAGTTTTACCTGTACCCGGAGGGCCTACAAGAAGCACACCCTTCGGAATTCTTGCACCGAGAGAATTGAACTTGCTCGGGCTTTTAAGGAAATCAACCATTTCGCTGAGTTCTTCTTTTTCCTCGTCAGCACCTGCAACTTGTTCAAAGGTTGTCTTGTTCTTTTCATCCTTCTGCTTCTTAGCATTGATCTTGCCGAAGTTGAGAGTTCTGTTCATATCTCCGCTTGCAGAGTTCATCTTTCTCATCATAAAGAAGAACAATGCAACAAGAAGTCCCATAGTAAGCAGTGACGGAAGAAGATTCACAAGCCACGAACCTGCCGAGCCTGAAATAAACTCGTATTCGATCATATCTTCTTCTTTTTCAGCTGCCTTGTTGTGCTCGCGCACGATATCATTGATATCGTTAACAAAGATATTAACGTTCGGAACACGGTATTCCTGCTGCTTCTGATCTTCGCCCACAAGCGTGTATTTAAGAGTACCGCTGCTGAGATTAAGTGAGAACTTATCCACTTTTCCCTCGTCAAAGTACTGAACTATCTCGTAATATTCAGTCTTTTCGCTGCCGTTGGCTCCCCTGCTGCTTGCAAGGTTGATTGCACCGAACATAATAAGCGGAATAAGAATGTACGGCAGGAAAGCAAGAAAATTTCTTTTCTTTTTATTTCCGTTTTTATTGTTGTTTGGCTTTTTGTTCAAAAATTTCACTCCTGTCAGCAGAATCAGAACTCTGCTACATCTTCGATTAAAAGTATTTTTTCTGTGTTTTCCGTAATTTTTGCCCTGTCGGCACATCCTAACTTTTCAACCCACAGAATTCCCTCATCATCAGCAAGTATCATCAAAGAATTCCTGCCTTCAAGGTGTTTTTCATTGAAAAGCTTTTTGAGCGCCTTTGTGCAGGAGCTTCCTGCTAGACGCATTCTGTCCCCTGCGCGTCTGTTGCGCAGAACACATTTTCCAACGATCGAACCATAGTCTAACACTTTATTGTGAACAAACTGTTTCGACGTTAAATCATTTTTATTAAAAACATCTGCTTTCATTTTTCTGTTTGCAAAAGAAACTTGAAAATTTGAGAAATCATATTCCCATTCCTCGGTTTCTTCCTTTTCGGGATTAACCTGCAAAACTGAATTTTTAACCGTTATCACGGTGTCACCTATAATCTGCACCGTACCGCCGTTAAGTATTTCTTCAACCATATTCAGGTGAACAAGCTCGGGATTAACACCCGCTGTTTTCTTGATTATTGTTGAGATCACTCTTTTGCGGACTGCAGGGTGCTGAGCAGAAATAACATCAGCCTTATAACCCTTGTCAGTCTTTGTTTTTTCAAGCACCGTTTGTGACACACTGTTTAAAAAATCTTCATCCTCGTTTGCTGATTCAATAAGCCTTGAAACGGCCTTTTCAAAAGCAGGATTGATCTTTTTAAGCTCAGGGATAACATTGAGACGGATTCTGTTCCGTGAATACACATCGTCAAAATTCGTTGCATCAGTCACGAAATTTATTGAATTAAGCGCGCAGTACTCTTCAATCTCTTCACGCGTACAGTCAATCAGCGGTCGGATAATATTCCCTCGAACTGCAGGAATTGAGCATATTCCTTTAAGTGAAGAACCGCGTGTTTCGTTGAGAAGTAATGTTTCGCACCTGTCGCTGAGCGTATGCGCTGTTGCGATAAGACAGTCTCCGAGAGACGCAAACGCTTCGTATCTCACCTGACGACCGCATTCTTCAAGGCCGAGCCCTCTCTGCTTTGCAAGGCAAGGCACATCAAAAGAAAAAAGATGAAGTTCAATTCCAAGTTTTTCGCACTCAGACTTTACAAAATTCTCGTCATTTCCGGCAGCTTCTCCTCTTATTCCGTGGTTTACGTGACAAGCCTCAAGAGTTATAGCGAATTCATCACGCAAAGAATTAAGAGTATGCAGAAGAGCCATCGAATCTGCACCGCCTGAAAGCGCAACAACAACCCTGCTGTTGCTGACGGGCATAGCATAACGAGAAATCGTTTTCCTGACTTTACATATCATTTCTGAGCTTCTCCATAGCCATAAACAAGGTGTAATCGCCGTCCCATATCATTTCAACCGTATCCGTTCTTCCGTGACGGTTTTTGGCAACGATAACCTCAACTTTATTTGCAAGACTCTGATCCTGCTCCTGATCGTCATCCTCTTTTTCGCTGGCGTAGTAGTCGGGTCTGTAAAGCATCATAACGATATCGGCATCCTGCTCGATAGAACCTGATTCTCGCAAGTCTGCAAGCTGCGGACGGTGCGAACCGCCTCTGCCCTCAGTACCACGGGAAAGCTGAGCGCAGCAGATTACGGGGATCGCAAGATCCTTTGCCATAAGCTTCAATTCTCGGGTAATTTCACTGACAGCCTGAACACGGTTTTCTGTTCTTCCTGCCGGACGGATAAGTCCGAGGTAGTCGATGATTACACATTCCACGCCCTTGAGACGGCGGATTCGTGCTTTCATTTCCGGGACTGTAATTGAGCTTGTATCGTCGAAGTAAAGCTCGACGTTGCTCAACGCATTTGTAGCCATACCGAGCCTCTGCCAGTCCTCGGCATCAAGCTCGCCCGTTCTCATTTTCGCAGAATTTACCCGTGCTTCCGTTGCAAGAACACGCATTGCAAGCTGTTCTTTCGTCATTTCAAGAGAGAACATAAGAACTCTTCTTTTTCCGATTACGGAAACATTTCTTGCAAGGTTGAGTGCGAAGCTCGTCTTACCCATTGCAGGACGTGCACCGATAAGGATAAGGTCAGACTTGTGAAGCCCCGTAAGGACGTTGTCGAGATCCGAATATCCTGTCGGATAGCCTTTATAAAGATCCTTATCCGGTGAAGTAAGATGCTGAAGCGTTGTATAAACATCGCTTATGATAATATCGCCGATTTTTGACGGAGCATTGGTCTTTCTTCCCTGTCGGATATTGTATATTTTCTGCTCTGCAGACTCAAGAAGTTCATCCGCCGTCTGCTCCTGCGAAGCAGCCGCATCAATCGTCTCCTTCGAAGCATTTATAAGCGAACGTATGTAAAACTTTTCCTTTACGATTTTCGCGTAAGATTCAACGTTTGCCGTTGACGGCACGACCTGTGCAAGCTGGAAAAGATAATTCTTACCTGCGGCAGTATCGTAAACCTTATCTTTAACGAGCATATCAAGAACAATAAGCGGGTCAATTTTTCCGCCCGTCGCCTCGATTGTTGCCATGGCGGTAAAGATCGCCTTATGCTGTGGAAGGTAGAAGTCCTCTGCACTCAGAAGCACCTGCACCTGCGGCATACAGGCAGGGTCAACGAGCAATGAGCCGAGCACAGCCTGCTCAGCCTCAATGCTGAAAACCGAATCTGTTACATTGTAATTATTAAGACTTTCCATAAGTCTTACCTCTCTTATTCCTCAGATACCATTACTGTAAAATCTGCTGTAACTCCCTGGTAAAGCTTTACGCTTACATTGTAGCTGCCGAAAGCTTTGATGTCGGGAGCTGTGATCTTTCTTCTGTCGATATCGATTGAATACTCTTTCTTGATGCACTCAGCAATTTCCTTTGATGTTACTGAGCCGAAAAGACGTCCGCCCTGGCCTGCTTTAGCCTTGATTTTAACTGTCTTTCCGTTAATCTTTTCTGCTGCCTGCTTGGCTGCATCTGTCTCAACAGCAATCTTGTGCTTTTTAGAGTCTTCTCTGTTTTTAAGCTCTGTCATTGCCTGTGAGTTTGCCTCAATAGCGAGGTTTCTCGGGAAAAGATAGTTTCTTGCATATCCGTCGGATGTGTTTACAAGCTCACCCTTCTTGCCGAGTGACTTTACATCCTGCTGTAAAATAACTTTCATTGTATGTTACCTCATTTCTTGCTGTTTTCTTCGTTATAGCGGTCAATGCTTTCAAGAAGCTGTTCCGCAACTTTTTCAATATCGGAATCCTTGATCTGTGCAGCTGCCATTGTCTGATGTCCGCCGCCGCCGAAGTATTCCATTATAATCTGTACGTTGACGTTACCGAAAGAACGTGCTGAAATACAGACCATATTATCCATTTCAAACACCACAAACGAAGCATCAACTCCGCTTATGTTAAGAAGCTCGTCTGCCGCCTGCGAACTGATCATACGCATCTCTGCAGACTTTTCTGAGTTTATAGCAACGGCGCAGTTACGGTATTTTCTTGCACCGCTGATAATTTTATTCTTGGCATGATAGTTTTCGATATCATTTGAGAAAAGAGCCTTTACCCTTACCGTTTCAGCACCCTGAGCCTTAAGGTATGCTGCGGCTTCGAAAGTTTTCACTCCTGCTCTGAGAATAAAGTTCTTCGTATCAAGCATAATACCCGACATAAGTGCATCTGCCGCAAAAGAGCCGATCTGCGTAACCGTCGGAATGTACTCTGTGAGTTCAGTAACCATTTCACAAGCCGAGGAAGCACTCGGATCGTGGAAGAAAATTACCGCATCCTTGATGTAATCGACAGCTTTTCTGTGATGGTCGATTACGACTGTCATTTTTGCTTTTTTAAGAAGCTCTTCGCTTTCGACAAACTTCGTTATATGAGTATCGACGACAACAAGAAGATTCTTCTTGCTCTGCGACATCTTTTTCTTAGCCTCGTCGATTGATATTATAAGACCGGGCATCATTTCGTCTGCCTTATCGAGCAGATTTTTTGCCATTGAACTTTCTCTGTTGGTTGCAATGTAAGCTGTTTTATCGAAAGCCTGTGCAATTTTTGCAACGCCGATTGCCGCACCGATTGCATCAAAATCTGGGAATCTGTGTCCCATCACAAAGAGATTGTCACAACCCTGGATAAGCTCTGTCAACGCTGCAGCAACAGTTCTTGACTTGACCTTTGTTGTGTTTTCAACGCTCTTTGAAATGCCGCCGAAAAATTCGTAATCATCCTTATTTTTGACAACAGCCTGGTCTCCGCCTCTGCCGAGAGCCATATCGAGCGCAAGCTTTGCATTCTTTTCACAGTCCGGAAGCGTTACACCCATACCGACACCGATTGAAAGCGTTACACCGACAAATTTATCGTCGTAAGTGTACTCTCTTACTGAATCGAGAAGATCGAAACGGCGTTCAATCATATCGTCAAGCTCACGCTTTTCGGCAACAACAAAAAACTTTGAATCACCAAATTTACTGATAAAGCATCTGTAATCCTTTAACCAGGTTTCGATAAGCTTTTCGATTCCGTTTCTTATTGCGGCACAGTCGCTTTCGCGGTAATCCTGCTGAATTTCCGCCATATTGTCAATTGTCATAATGATAATTGACGGACGTGTTTTTACGTACTCATCAGCTATTTTAAGATATTTTGTTGAATCAACAAAATAAAGAACAACAACATCCTCATTGTCTTTCTTTGCATTGTGAGAATATACAGTGAAGTGTTTGTCCTCAGTGTCAATTATAACTCCTGTTTCGGACGCATTAAGAATTGTATCCATTCCTATTTCACTGAATATTGCAGTCAGTTCGCTGTATCCTGTAGGATTGGATCCTACAACTGATTTTTCAAAAAGATTGTTGTACCATATGATCTCGCCATCATTTTTACAAACCGCAATCGGAAGCGGGAAATTGGCCGAAGCCTTTCCGCCGATAAAATCGAGGTTGGAAGAAATATGGCTGAGAAGTTTCTGTTTTCTTGTATTAAAAACATCGAAATAAACAAACGTAAGGGCTACAACACCTGCAAAAATTAACAGCTCAACAAACGCCAGCCATTTGCTTGCCGTGAAAAATGTTATAACGATACACAGCAGTGCAGCCGCTACTGCCGCCGCAAACACAGGGAAATTGCGAAGCAGTGTCTTTATCTTCATTCTTTACACCTCCATAATTATCGTAAGAATCATGGGACTTCTCTTTGTCCTTTCATAAACGAAACGTGAAATTTCATCCCTTACAGCAGATTTAATTGTGTTCCAATCACAAACCTTATTCGTAAGGCAGTTTTCTATTGCATAACGTGCAACTTCACGTGCATCTTCAATAAGTTCTTCGGACTCCTTAACGTAAACGAAACCTCTTGTAAGGATATCAGGTCCCGTTACGATATAACCAGAGTAGCTGTCAATCGCTGCTGCCACAACGATAAGACCGTCCTCTGCAAGGCGCTTTCTGTCGCGCAGAACAACATCACCGACGTCACCGACGCCTGAGCCATCAACGAATACCTGACCTGCAGGAATACTTTCGCCTTTCTTTATCCACTTGCTGTTCATTTCGACCTGAACACCGTTGTCCGCAATGAAGATGTTTTCGGTGGGTATACCCATACTTTCGGCAAGCTGAGCGTGCTTTCTTATATGCTTTTGCTCACCGTGAACGGGAATAAAATACTTCGGCTTGATTATGCCCATCATAAGCTTGAGTTCTTCCTGGCAGGCGTGGCCTGAAACGTGAACACCGTTCGTCTTTTCATATATAACGTCAGCACCGAGCTTCAACAGCTCATTGATGACTTTGCCGATTGTTTTTTCATTGCCGGGAATCGGAGTTGCGGAAATAATAACGCAATCGTTCGGTCCGACAGCAACTTTCTTATGTCCCGAGAAAGCCATTCTTGAAAGTGCGGACATCGGTTCGCCCTGGCTTCCCGTTGTAACAATAACCATTTTTTCTGCCGGATATTTATTGATAAGATCAATGCTTACGAGCGTGTTCTCGGGCACCTTGAGGTATCCGAGCTCGCTGCCGATCGCAACAACATTTTCGAGGCTTCTGCCCGAAAGAACAACCTTTCTTCCCATTGCGTGAGCCTGGTCAATAATCTGCTGAACGCGGTGAACGTTCGACGCGAAGGTTGCGATAATAATACGTCGCTGACCTGCTCTTTCGAAAAGAGTACGCAGCGATTCTCCGACCTTCTTTTCGCTTTCCGTGTAACCGGGACGTTCCGCGTTGGTGGAGTCTGAAAGCATACAAAGGACACCCTTTGCACCGATTTCCGCAAAGCGGTTAAGGTTAATCATATCGCCGTCAATCGGAGTGCTGTCAATTTTGAAGTCGCCCATCTGCACAATCGTTCCTGCTCCGCATTCGATTGCGTATGCGAGCGAATCAGGGATTGAATGGTTGACGTGAATTGCTTCAACGTTGAATCCGCCGAGCTTTATTACATCGCCCGGTTTGATAACATTAAGCTTAACCGCACCCTTGAGATGCTGTTCTTCAAGTTTTGCTTCGATGAGTCCGATTGTAAGACGTGTTCCGTAAACGGGAATATTAACGGTTTTGAGCATATAGGCAAGACCGCCTATGTGATCTTCGTGTCCGTGAGTGATGACGATACCTCTGATTTTTTCAATGTTCTTTTCGAGATATGAAAAATCAGGAAGCACAAGGTCAACACCGAGCATATCGGGGTCAGGGAAAGCAAGACCGCAGTCAACGATGATGATGTCGTTATCATACTCATAAACTGTGATATTCTTGCCGATTTCGTTAAGACCTCCGAGGAAACCGATTCTTACAGGCTTTGTGTTTTCCTGTTTTTCGGCACGTCTGTTGTTTTTGTGCATCTGCTTTTTATCCGTTCTCATACTTTTCTGAGGATTGGATTTTTTGAAGCCTGACTGCTTTTTCTGCTGAGTCGGCTTTTCAGCCTGCTTATTCTGTTTTGACTTGTTTTTTGACGCGGATTTACTGAAATATTTGTTTTTCTTAACCTGTTTTTTCTGCGTCTGCTTCTGACCTTTTTCGGTCTTTTCTTTGTTTGGCATTAAATAAATTTTCTCCTGTTCTGATATTTTGCCTGTGTATTTATGTAAAGATTTGAATGTTCCTTCACGAAAAATCTGCTACTTTTCCATTTTCATTTTTACGCTATCATATAATACTATATAACACCTCGGATTGTCAACCGTTGACAAATATTATTGGTACAAAAGTTTTGCAATAAACATTGTTTTTAATACTGTTTTATGTTAAAATCTGCTTGACTCAGATAATCAAAGGAGACTACCCGATGAAGCAAGTAGATATTTTCACAGACGGTGCCTGTTCCGGAAATCCCGGACCGGGCGGCTGGGGTGCAATTTTAAGATACAAGAACACTGACAAAGAAATCAGCGGCGGCGAAGCACAGACCACAAACAACAGAATGGAGCTTACTGCCGTTATTGAAGCTTTGAAACTGCTTAAGGAACCATGTGAGGTTACACTCTGGACGGATTCAAAGTACGTCGCTGACGGTCTCGGCAAAGGCTGGGCCGCAGGCTGGAAAAAAAACGGTTGGAAAAAAGCAGACAAGAAGCCTGCTCTTAACCCCGATCTTTGGGACGAGTTGCTTACTCTTAATGACAAACACACAATCACGATTCAATGGATAAAGGGTCATGCATCACATCCCGAAAACGAAAGATGCGACAAAATGGCCGTTGCCGAGTCGCAGAAATATCTGTAATATCAGAAGGAGCATCAGCGCGATGTTCCTTTTTTGTTTAACAAATTCGGGTTTGTTGAGCAAAGGCGATGCCTTTGCAATGATGCATCCGCTGTGCGGATATGATGAATGATGTTCGCTACGCGAATGATGTGTTTGCAGTGCAAACATTAAGGGTCTGCGACGCTAAAATATAACACCT
>JAGAKF010000044.1 GCA_017625835.1 Clostridia bacterium | reverse complement strand
GAGGGATACTTCGTGAAAAGCTTGATTTTTCATAGTTTTTTGTAAAAATATCCCCCAGTCACGACTTCGTCGTGCCAGCCCCCTTTAGGCAAGGGGGCCTGATATCTGCAACATTGAAGATCCCTACAAACCCGAATTTGCTGATATCTTTGTTCAAACAAAAATCCCGACAAAATGTCGGGATTTCTTTATTTTATAATCTTTGCTGAGGCTCCGTCGAAGGATACATAATAATCAACATTCGTCATATCCGCTTTCTTCGGGTAATCGGTTGAAAGGATCTGCGCTCCGCTTCCGAGGGTCTTACGGCGATCCTCTTCGTTATAACTGCCGTAGGTATCCACTCTCGTTCTTACGATAAGATTCTTTTCATAAATAAGCTCTGCGGATCGTTTTTCAACGTCGTCGGGATTGTTTACTATAAGAACAGATGCATAGGACTTGTCCCTGTCCTTATATCGCAACATCGGGAACATTGCCTGCGATCGGATTGTCTCGTCCTGTTTTATAAATCTTCCCGTTACACCGTCCGTATCGTGGAAGAATACAATTACCCTGCCTGCGCAATCTTTTAGCGGCATCCAGTCGTCTGCTTCGCGCATTTCCTTAAGGGAACCGTGTTCACCCATCATTTCTGCGGGAGTTATCAGCTTTTCTCCAAAGGCATTACGGATAAGATTATCAAGCACATTCGCATACTTAAGGTTGATAAATCTCATTCCGTTTTCAAGAAGGAAAAATTCTTTCGGCTCAACGATGATTGATATCGGCAGGTGGCCCGGATTAGCATCCGACCACATCCTGATTTCTTCAAGCGCAAGCTCAAAGTCGTAGCACGACGACGTCATATCAATCAGCGGTGAATGGGTGCAGATAAAGCTGACATCATCTCCGTCAACAACCGTTTCAACGTCAAGCTCAATGCTTCGGATTCCTACGTTGAACTGTTCGGTCAGAGTGTCACTGCAATACGTTGGCGCATCTCCGTTAATAAGACCGAATGTAACATTTTCAAGGTCACGGTAAACCTTCTGATACGAAGGCACGCTCTGAAGCTGATAGCTGTTGTGCGTTGCGATATATGCGACTTCGTTGAATTTAACTCCGTCAGCATAAGCTTTCTGCACATCAAAGCCTACAACTTCGCTTTCGTTTACTGGAACATACTCCCCGCTTTTATAAAGCGCTGAAAGGTCGTTGATCCTCTGAATCTGCTGCTGAATATTCACTTCTCTGACAGTTTTGCTTTCAGCGATAATTGCAGGCAGACCCGAAAAAGCGAAGAAAATCAACGAAAGCAGGGACGAAAGAAACCTGATCATTTACATCACCTTTTTAAAAAGTATAGACAAATTTTAACATACACCAAAAACGTTTTCAACCGTCAACATACCGAAAATGAAAAATCTCCCGATGAAACCATCGGGAGAAAATTTATTCAGGAAAACTATCACCGGGTAATTCAATACTTAATCTCTGTGTACTTACCTGAGATTGTAGCCTGGCCTGTACCCATTGCGCTGGGGATTGCAAGCTTGATCTTAAGGCTTGCATCAAGTGTGTATGAATACTCAAGAGTTGTAATCTTACCGTCAACAACTGTTGCTGTGAAGATGATATTTGAATACTTAGCTGATGATTCTTCAGGAATAATTTTAACTGCATTACCAACTGCTTCTGCAATAGTCTTATTAACTTCATCATATGTGATGTAGTCGTTTGTTGCGCGTGCGATTGCGCTGTTTGCATCCGGTGTTGTACAATCCTTGATCTTGATCCTGTATGTATTACCGCTTACTGCGAAATCAACTACGTCAGCCTCTGTAAGCTTCATAGCCTTCATTGCATACTTTTCGTCAAAACCTTCATATTTACCACCATCGCCTACTCCCGTTATAGGAGTTGCACCAATTCCAAGGAAGCCTCCAACAACTGAGTCAAGGTTTTCGTTTTTATCAACGCCTGCGATGATGCTGTTGAGAGCGTTTGTTAATGAACCAACGTTGATCGGCTTAGTGAACTTACCTGTTCTTGTTACCTTATAAGAACCCTTTGCAGCCTTAGCTGTTTCTGCATTAAAAAACTTGATCACTTCGGCTTTTGAATTTGGTTCCCTAGTTGAATCGTCTTCATCCTCTACCTCAAGGTCACCTTCATAGCTGCCGACAGAAATTTTCAGAACAGCGAGTGCATCGCCAGAGTTAACAATATCGTTATTGTCGACATCCGCATAAACTGTATTAATTTCTTCGTCAAGACCAACAGCATACTTTAAAATCAGAAGTGCATCTGTTGAATTCGTTTTGCCGTCCGAATTAACGTCACCGACAAGTCTTGCAGACGCAGTTGCCGCAAAAGAAAATACAAGAACCAATGCAAGGAAAACTGAAACTATTTTTTTCATTTTAAATATCTCCTCTCATTTTATTGATTTTATTATAACGCAGTAAAAATAATAAATCAATCTATAAATAAAAAATCTCCCGATGAAACCATCGGGAGAAAATTTATTCAGAAACAATTACCACTGGAAGTTAGAAACCTTAACTGTTGATGTTGCTGTACCGTCAGCTGTCTTAACTGAAGCAACCAAGTACTTAACCTTTGTAAGCTGAACTGACCAATCCCATGTAACTGTAAGGTCTGTCATCTGACCTGTCTTTGAGTTGATCTTTGCAACGATCTTTGCGTTTGATACCTGCTCCTTTGCAGACTCTGCTGTGCAGTTGTCAACGCCGTTGATTGCTGTGTGGATGTTTTCACTGCTCTTGTAGTCAAATGCCTTCTTGTCGCCCTTACCAACGAAAAGACCTGAACGCTGAAGCGGTGTGTTATCTGACGGTGTGCCGCCTGTAGCAGCCTGGCTCTGACCGTTCTTAAGAGTCAATGTGATTGTATATGTATCGCCGCTTACATCGTTCTTTGCGCCTGTAAGGTCAGCAACTGTAAGAGAAGCCTTGCTGAGGAATTCAGCCTTGCCCTTCTTGTTTTCGTACTCTGTTGTACCAACACCGAGGAAGTCGTTAACCATTTCAACAACGATTGGGATATCAAGAAGTGCGCCGCCTTCAAGCTTCTTCATATCTGTTACTCTTGTCTTCTTGTAACCTGCCTTCTCAGCGATTACCTTGTTGATTGCGTTGTTGTAGTAAGCAACTACTTCAGCCGGAGCTGTGGGATCTTTCTTAGCGTCTGTTGCGCCTGCGTTTGAGCCTGCATCAGGTGTAGCTGTGCCTGCGTCGGGTGTAGCTGTACCTGCGTCAGGTGTAGCTGTGCCTGCATCGGGTGTAGCTGTGCCAGCGTCCATGCCTGTGTCCATACCTGCATCGAGGCTGCCGCCCATATCCAATCCTGCATCGAGGCCGCCCATGTCGCCGCCGTTGTTCATTGCTGATTCTGCTGCAATGCTTGCTGCCTCAACCTTAGCGTCAGCGATCTTTGTAACGCCGTCTTTGAGTGAAAGAGATACGAGCACTACGCAGATGATAGCTGTAATGCTTGTCCAAATGGTCTTTTTCATGCTATTTCGTCTCCTAACTTTTTCTTTTACTTTATTGCCGTCATATTCAGACATCGTAATCATAACACATATGTATATAAAAATCCAGCATTTTTTTCACTTTTTTAAATTTTTGTAAACTAAGTAAAAAAACATCATATAATAATAGATTTTTGCTATTGAATATGTTATAATACATTTTATAATGCGATCATAATGTGGAGGTGTGTAATCTTGAGCAAAAAGTTTATTTCGTGGAACGTTAACGGAATCCGAGCCTGTATGACAAAAGGCTTTATGGACGTGTTCAACGAACTTGATGCTGATATCTTCTGCCTGCAGGAAACAAAAATGCAGGAAGGTCAGCTCGAGCTCGAACTTGAAGGTTACCATCAGTTCTGGAATTTTGCCGAGAAGAAGGGATATTCCGGCACAGCTGTTTTTACAAAAGAAGGACCAATCAGCGTTAAATACGGAATCGGCGTACCTGAGCTCGACACCGAGGGAAGAATCATAACCCTTGAATTTGAGGATTATTATTTCATAACAGAATACGTTCCGAACGCTCAGGACGGGCTTAAAAGAATTGACCACCGTATGAATTGGGAAGATGCTTTCCGCGCTTATGTTTCGGAGCTTAACAAGACAAAGGGTGTTGTTTTCTGCGGTGACCTTAACGTTGCACATAAGGAAATCGACCTTAAAAATCCAAAAACAAACCGTGGAAATCCGGGCTTCTCCGACGAAGAAAGAGGCAAATTCTGCGAGCTTCTCGATGCAGGATTTATTGACACTTTCAGATACTTCTACCCCGACCTTGAAAACGCTTACAGCTGGTGGTCGTACAGATTCAGGGCAAGAGAAAAGAACGTGGGCTGGCGTATTGACTATTTCTGCGTTTCTGCTGATATGGCTGACCGCCTTGAAAGCGCAAAAATTCATTCTGAAATCTACGGTTCGGACCACTGTCCCGTTGAACTTGTTATAAAGTGAGGCTTCCCCCATGACCAAGACCAAGAAAACCATACTGATCGTTCTTTCCATTGTGCTTGTTCTTACAACCGCATTTTCGGTTCTTTCAATGAATACGGAATTTATGAACCTGATTACGGGAACGATTGATACTTCTTCAGGTGAGTCGGCTGAAACTCTTGAAAAAATCAGCTTTAAGAGCGAATATCCTCTCGTTCAGACTCAGCAGAAAGATATTTTTTATGAAGCTTATCCCGACGGAACAATCAAGTTCTATAAATTCGCAAATGGTACTTTCACGGAAATTACCGAGGGTGTAAACAAAAAGGATGTTACGTTGACCTGCAGCTACCAGAAGGTAAAGGTAAAGCTTCATTACATCAAATCCGACGTCGGAACAATCGGCTACGGTATTTTCACTTCCAAGCAGACAAGCGACACCAAGCTTTTCTCCTACATCTTTGTCCGTATGATCGACTGCCCTAAGGCTTACAATTCATACGCAAAGACAGAGTACGTTCTTCTGACGGATATGGACGCCGAAGACGCTTACAGAACGGACAAAACCTATTCCGATATGTATGCATACGATATGAAGTCCGGCAAGACCACTCTTGTTGTTTCTCAGCGCGACCGCCTTGTTCAGCTCGACGGTACAATGCGTGAGGACTGGACAATATTTACGGATACGATGCTCAACAACAACACCAAGCACGACCTTTTTGCAACAAGAAGATTTTACGACACATCTGAAAATGCAAGGGTTATTTACGATATCATCTCGGTCAAGAATGCACGTGCAACCAAGAAAGCCGATACAACAACGGTTATGGGTTCGCCGAGCTATGTTGTCCGAGAAAAGGACGGAGCATATTTCTGCTTCGCGAACACGAACACAGGATTTGACCTTATCAAAAACGGTGATAAGAAAAATCCCATCGCAAAATTTGAGGGATCTTTTGACGGATATGCGGTAAGCGGAAATTACATCCTGAATCAGTCAACACTCGAGATGACTGACATCACAAGCGGTACCGTCACAAAGCTCAAGAAAGCAAGCTTTATGACTCTTTCAGGCTTTATAGTAAATCAATCCGTTTCCAGAGCTGTGCTCTTCTGCGACAGTGACGTTCAGTCGCTCATCATTTACGACACGGCAACGGGCAACGAAAAGATCATTACAGACAATCTTTTTGACAGCGGAATATGCAACTTCTGCTTCATTGACGACAGTACAGTTCTTTTCTCTTCCTACAGCGAAGACGGAAAAGCAGAGAACATCACAATAACAGTATAAGGAGAGTGACCCCTTATGGCAAAAAGAGATGACTACATTTCCTGGGACGAATATTTTATGGGAATCGCATTGCTTTCCGCAAAGCGAAGCAAGGACCCCAGCACTCAGGTAGGCGCTTGTATCGTTAACGAAAACAAGAAAATTATGTCCGTCGGATATAACGGATTCCCCCACGGTTGCAGCGACGACGAATTCCCGTGGGAGCGCAGCGGCGACAGCGAAATTGACACAAAATATCCTTTTGTGTGCCACGCTGAGCTCAACGCTATCCTCAACAACGCAGGTGCATCGCTCAAGGGTTGCTCAATCTACGTTGCACTTTTCCCGTGTAACGAATGTGCAAAGGCTATTATTCAGAGCGGTATAAAGAGAGTTTTATACCTTTCTGATAAGTATAAAGACACTGACGGAGTCAAGGCATCGAAGAAAATGTTTGATGCTGCAGGCGTAGAATACCGTCAGCTTACAATGTCACGCGACAGTATTGTAATCAATTTCGACGAGAAACTCGTTTAACTTATTGAAAGGATCGGACACATCAGATGAACTTATTGAAAAAGATTTTCGGTGATTATTCTACCAAAGAAGTTAAAAGAATTACACCGATCAAGAACAAGGTTCTTTCCCTTGAAGAAGAATATTCAAAACTTTCGGACAAGGACCTTCAGCACAAAACAGTCGAATTCAAGGAGCGCCTTGCAAAGGGCGAAACTCTTGACGATATTCTCCCTGAGGCATTTGCTGCCTGCCGTGAGGCTTCGTGGCGTGTTCTCGGAATGAAGCACTTCCCCGTACAGATTATCGGCGGTATTGTTCTTCATCAGGGACGAATTGCAGAAATGAAAACGGGTGAAGGTAAAACTCTCGTTGCTACCCTCCCCGCTTATCTTAATGCGCTTTCTGGCAATGGCGTTCACATCGTTACGGTAAACGATTACCTTGCACGCCGTGACTCCGAATGGATGGGCAAGCTTTACCGCTTTATGGGTCTTTCTGTCGGACTTATCGTTCACGGTCTTTCAAACGAAGAACGTAAGGCTGCTTACAATGCAGACATCACATACGGTACAAACAACGAAATGGGATTTGACTACCTTCGTGACAATATGGTGCCGTACAAGGAGAATAAAGTTCAGCGCGGTCACAACTTCGCAGTTGTCGACGAAGTTGACTCCATCCTTATCGACGAAGCAAGAACACCGCTTATCATTTCAGGCCGCGGTGACCGTTCAACAGAGCTTTACACTCTTGCAAACAATTTCGTTCGCGGTCTTACAAAGACTGTTGTTAAGGAAATCGAATCCAAACAGAATGCCGAGGATGTTTCTGCTGACGGAGACTACATCGTTGACGAAAAGGCACGTACAGCTTCTCTTACAAAAAGAGGTATCGCAAAGGCTGAGGCTCACTTCAACGTTGAAAACCTTATGGATGCCGACAATATGACACTCCTTCACCATATCAACCAGGCTATCAAGGCTGTCGGCGTTATGCGCCGTGATATTGACTACGTTGTTAAGGACAACCAGGTTCTTATCGTTGACGAATTTACAGGCCGTATTATGCTCGGCCGTCGATACAATGAAGGTCTTCACCAGGCTATCGAAGCAAAAGAAGGCGTTAAGGTTGAACACGAGAGCAAGACTCTTGCAACAATCACATTCCAGAACTACTTCCGTCTTTACAAGAAGCTCTCCGGTATGACAGGTACAGCTATGACTGAAAGCCAGGAATTCCAGGAGATCTACGCTCTTGACGTTGTTGAAATTCCGACCAACAGACCGATGATCCGTCAGGACCAGGACGACGTTGTTTACAAGACAGAGGCTGCAAAGTACAACGCTCTTATCGAGCAGGTTCTTGAATGTCACGCAAAAGGACAGCCTGTTCTTGTCGGTACGGTTTCAATCGAAAAGTCAGAAGTTCTTTCATCACTCCTTAAGCGTCGCGGAATCAAGCACGAAGTTCTTAATGCTAAGTTCCACGATAAGGAAGCTGAAATCGTTGCTCAGGCAGGTAAGTTCGGCGCTGTTACAATCGCTACAAATATGGCAGGCCGTGGTACTGACATTATGCTCGGCGGTAACTCTGAGTATCTTGCAAAGGCTGCAATGCGCCGTAAGGGTTATTCCGACGAGCTCATCGCAGAAGCAACAGGCTTTGCCGAGACAGACAACGAAGACATCATCAATGCAAGAGCTGAATACACAGCACTTGAAAAGAAATATAAAGACGAAATCAAAGATGAGGCTCAGCAGGTACGCGACGCAGGCGGACTTTTCATCATCGGTACGGAGCGCCACGACTCACGCCGAATCGACAACCAGCTCCGCGGACGTTCAGGACGTCAGGGCGACCCCGGTGAAAGCCGTTTCTACCTTTCACTTGAAGATGACCTTATGAGACTCTTCGGCGGTGACAGACTTCAGGGCGTTATGACAACACTTAACGTTGACGAAAATATGCCGATCACAAACAAGATGGTTTCCAAGTCCATCGAATCCGCACAGCGCAAGAAGGAATCGCAGAACTTCGCAATCCGTAAGAACGTTCTTAAATACGACGAGGTTATGAACGGACAGCGTGAAATCATTTACGGTCAGCGTAACCGCGTTCTTGACGGTGAGGACCTTAAGGCTTCAATCCTTAAGATGCTCGACGAATCAGTTTCCGATTCAGTTGATTTCTACTGTGCAGCTGCCCTTCCCAGAAGCGACTGGAACATCAAGGGGCTTCGCGACAAGTATCTCGGCTGGATTACAGACGAGACTGACTTCGATGATGAATCTTCTTTCGACAGAGATGCTGTTAAGGAAGAGCTTATCGCAAGAGGTCACGAACGCTACGAGCAGAGAGAGGCTGAGTTTACTCCCGAAATTATGAGAAGCCTTGAGCATATGATTCTTCTTCGTAACGTTGATAACTTCTGGATGGAGCACATTGACTCTATGGAAGAGCTTAAGAGAGGTATCGGTCTGCGTGCTTACGGTAACCAGGATCCCGTTGTTGCTTACAGAATGGAAAGCTACGATATGTTTGACGAGATGAGCGAATCAATCCGCGAATCAACCGTTCGTCAGATGCTTACTGTAAGAATCCGCAGCGAGGAAGACACAAAGCGTGAACAGGCTGCAAAAGTTACAAGCGAAAGCGGTTCAGGTGACGGAAGCGAAAAAGGCAGAACAGTCCGTAAAAAGGAAGCTCCCGGTCCCAACGATCCGTGTCCCTGCGGAAGCGGCAAGAAATATAAAAAGTGCTGCGGTAATCCGTCAAATCAGGGTAAATAAATAAAAAGAAAGACCTGCATCAAGCAGGTCTTTTTTATATACTTTAAAACTGAAGTTTTTTAGTAGCTTTACTACATATTACACACGCGCACGTGCCAAGAACGGTAATAACCAACCACGAAACAACCGTTCCGTTCCAGCCGAAGTGTGTTGAAAGAAGCGCAAAACCGTAAGTTGATGCCGCACTTCCGACATAGGTCATAAAATTAAGTATGCCCGAAAGTGTGGACACATTGTCGTCATCCGCCAGCGCAGCAGGCAGGAAGCAGACGAGAATCAGATTGATTCCGTGCATACAGGCAACAATAATTGCCGACATTATAACTGTTAAAATAACTGATGTACCCTTGAACACTACCAAGAGTACAGCCGAAAGAATTGAACAGATGAAAAACAGTCCTGCACTTTTGAAGGGTTTCTTGCCGAGCTTGTTGTAAATAATGCCTGTCAACTGCAGGCTTGCAAGGCTGAAAAGCGGGATGATTACACTGCTGAGAATTGAAATCTCGCTTCCGAGGTTGAACGATTCCGAAACAAAGGTCGGTACCCACGTTGTAACACCGTCGCGCAACGAACCCTGGAGCATTATTGCAAGCATTACGATTACAAGCAACGGCACGCTGATTTTAATTGCCATTTTTCCGCCGTTTTTGCTCTTCTGGTGCATCGGATAAACGATGGCACATTTCTTTTCAATTGCTGTTATTTTCGCATACCATACCGCGGAAATAAGAACGGCAACGCCCGCATAAACAAAGAAAACTGTCCGCCAGCCTGCAAACTTAATTATAACAGGCGAAACAAGATAAATCAGTATAGTTGCAATCGTACTGCCCCAGCTTACGACGACACAGCCTTTATTGTAATCGTCCGTATTCATCGCGGAGGACATAATCTTTACCATCGGCGGCCACATAAATGACTGTGCAAATCCGTTAAACGCCCACACAATACACATCCACGCACCGTTGGGACACAGCGGAATAAGCAGGTTCATAATGACTGTCGTCGCAAATCCGATAACCATAAGGCGTTTCGGATTTATTCTGTCACCTAGCCAACCGCTTATCAGCTGGCCGACACCGTAGGTTATAAATCCGAGGGTTGTAACGAGACCTGCTGAGGTTTTGTCGATATCCCCTGCCTGGATTATCGCAGCGATAACTGCAGCAAAATTAACTCTTGTCAGGTAGCTTACAAAGTATGCCGCCGCACAGAGCAGGGTCAGCTGTTTCGCATCTTTTCTTTCTAACTTCTGCATAAAATCTCTTTTCTTTAAAAACAACGCAATTCGGGTCGGCAAAAAGCCGACCCTTGCTGTTCCTTATTCTTCTTTTGCCTTAAGTGCAATTCCGAGCTCGTCGAGCTGAATTGTATCAACCGGTGCAGGACACTCTGTCATCGGCTCGCTTGCATTCTGTACCTTCGGATATGCAACAACGTCACGAAGGCTTTCGCAACCGAGCATCTGCATAACAAGACGGTCAAGGCCGATACCCATACCACCGTGAGGCGGTGCGCCGTACTTGAATGCATCGGTAAGGTAGCCGAACTTTGCATAAGCTTCCTCGTCAGAAAGACCGAGGAGAGTGAACATTCTCTTCTGGAGATCAGGGTTAGTGATACGGATTGAACCTGAGCTGAGCTCAACACCGTTGAGAACAAGGTCGTATGCCTTTGCACGAACCTGAGCCTTGTCTGTTTCAAGATATTCAAGGCACTCGTCCATCGGAGATGTGAACGGATGGTGCATTGCAACCCATGTCTGTGCATCCTCGTCCCAATCAAAGAACGGGAACTCTGTGATCCAGAGAAGGTTGAACTTGTCCTTCGGAATAATATCAAGCTTCTTTGCAACTTCCTGACGGAGTGCGCCGAGAACTGAATAAACGATTGAATTCTTAACGTCACCGATGATAAGAACAACGTCGCCTGCCTTTGCGTCTGCGCGCTCAAGGATAGCCTTCATCTCGTCCTCTGTCATAAACTTTGCAAAGGATGAAGCCATTGTGCCGTCCTCATTGAGTCTTACCCATGCAAGACCCTTAGCTCCGCTGCCGCGTACCATTTCTGTGAGCTTATCAATCTCTTTACGTGTAAGAGTTGTTACTGCGTTCTTTGCAGTTATACCGCGGACTGAACCGCCCTCTGCAACAGGACCGCTGAATACGCCGAATCCGCAATCCTTAACGATATCGCTAAGGTCGTAAAGCTCCATACCGAAACGCGTATCAGGCTTATCTGAACCGTAGCGGTCCATAGCCTCTTTATAAGTAAGGCGAGGAATCGGAGTTTCGATTTCAACGCCGAGAGCTTCTTTGAAAACTCTCTTCATATAGCCTTCACCGATTGCAAGAACGTCTTCCATATCAACAAAAGACATTTCAAGGTCAATTTGAGTGAATTCGGGCTGACGGTCAGCACGAAGGTCTTCGTCACGGAAGCAACGAGCGATCTGCATATATCTGTCAAAGCCTGCTACCATTGAAAGCTGCTTATAAAGCTGGGGTGACTGCGGAAGAGCATAGAATGTTCCGTTATGAATACGGCTGGGAACAAGGAAGTCTCTTGCGCCTTCGGGAGTTGACTTAATAAGAATCGGTGTTTCAATTTCGATAAATCCGTTCTCGTCGAAGTAGTCGCGTGTGATCTTACAGATCTTATGACGCATAATAATATTCTTCTGCAAGTCCGGACGGCGAAGGTCGAGATAACGGTACTTAAGTCTTGTAAGCTCCGATGTCTGGCAGTTTTCGATAATTTCGAACGGAGGAGTCTCACTCTTGCCGAGTACTCTGAGATCCTTGACGTCGATTTCGATTTCGCCTGTCGGGATGTCCTTGTTCTTTGAAGAACGCTCACGTACAATACCCTTTGCCATAAGAACGAATTCGCTTCTTGCAGCAAAAGCTTTTTCAAAAATTTCCTTGTCTGTGTTTTCGTCAAATGCAAGCTGAACGATGCCTGTTCTGTCGCGAAGGTCGATGAAGATAAGTGCGCCGAGGTCACGCTGACGCTGTACCCAACCTGCAACAGTTACTTCTTTGCCTGCATCTGTAATTCTGAGGTCGCCACAATAATCTGTGCGCTTCAAACCTGTCATAAAATCCATTACATTATGCCTCCCAAAAATTTGCTTAAATCAATTGCTTCGGAGTTGCTTACCAAGTCCTGCAGATCGCTTGCAGCATTCTGAAGCGAAAGCTCCATAAATGTGTCTGCAAATTCGTCGATTGCAAGCTCGGTAATCTCACCTGTCTGCATATTTTTAACTTTTGCGATATTTGCCTTGATGTCGTCTTCACCAATAACTGTCGTGAATCTTGCACCGATCTTGTCAGCATATTTCATCTGAGCCTTAAGCGAACGGCCGACAACATCAAACTCTGCAAACATTCCTGACTGACGAAGCTCAGTTGCCATTGAAGCGGCTTTAAGCGAAGCTTCCTCACCGATGTTTGCAATATATATTTCACATTTCTTTGCTTCAGGAAGCTGAATGCCCTGTGCTTCAAGCAAAAGAAGAAGTCTTTCAATACCCATACCGAAGCCGAGTGCAGGAACGTGCGAACCGCCGATTTCTTCGATAAGTCCATCGTAACGTCCGCCTGCGCAAACTGCGCTCTGCGCACCGAGAGAATCGGTGAGGAATTCGAAAACTGTTCTTGTGTAATAGTCAAGACCGCGAACGATGTGCGGATTAACCTCGTAAACGATGCCCATATTATCAAGGTACATCTTTACCTTTTCAAAGTGTTCCTTACATTCATCGCAAAGGAAATCGAGAACAATCGGAGCGTCTGCCGCAATTTCGTGGCAAACGGGACTCTTACAGTCGAGAATTCTCATCGGGTTTCTGTCCAGTCTGTCAAGGCAGGTTCCGCAAAGCTCGCCCTTACGAGACTCAAAGTAAGCCTTGAGCGCCGCGTGGTATTCCTTGCGGCATTTCGGACAGCCGATTGAGTTTATTTCAAGGCGGATTCTGTCAATTCCGAGGAAGCCAAAAACCTCATTTGCAACAGAAATAACTTCTGCATCTGCCGCAGGTGATGCTGTGCCGTAGCACTCAATTCCGAACTGGTGGAATTCACGCAGTCTGCCTGCCTGAGGTTTTTCGTAACGGTAGCAGGATGTTATGTAGCTTACTTTCTGCGGCATAGCCTCGTTTGTAAGACCATGTTCAAGAAAAGCTCGTGCTGCACCTGCAGTACCTTCGGGACGAAGAGTGATTGAACGTCCGCCCTTGTCTTCAAATGTGTACATTTCTTTCTGAACGACGTCAGTTGTGTCACCAACTGAACGGGTAAAAAGCTCTGTGTGCTCGAAAACCGGAGTTCTGATTTCTCTGAAACCGAACTCGTTTGCGATTTCAAGCACAGTTCTTTCTACAAACTGATTTTTGTGGCTGTCTGCAGGAAGAACATCAAGTGTTCCCTTAACAGCCTTTGTTATTAATGCCATAGAAATTTCTCCTTAAATTGCCGACAAGTCAACTGTCGGCAAACGTGCCGAATAACCACCGACTGTTTTTCGTCAATCGGCAGTTATTCACGCTGATATTTTTTATTTATTTTAGTGCTTCGGGTTAACGATGTCTCTCCAGTCGAGGTCGCCTCTGTCAAGGCTGTGGATAAGAGCTTCTGCTGTTGCAATATTTGTTGCGGCAGGTACGTTGTGTACATCGCAGATACGAAGCAAGCTGTTTACATTGGGCTCGTGCTCTTTCGGATCAAGAGGGTCGCTGAAAATAAGAAGCATATCAATCTCATTACAAGCAATGAGTGAACCAATCTGCTGGTCGCCACCCTGAGCACCGCACAAAAATCGTGTGATTTCCAAACCCGTTGCATCGGCAACAAGCTTACCTGTTGTACCTGTTGCAAAGAGTCGGTGTCGGCTCAGAATACCGCAGTACGCAATGCAAAACTGGGTCATGAGTTCTTTTTTCGCATCGTGAGCAATAATAGCAATGTTCATATTTTTAGCCCCTTCCTTCGTTTAGTTTTCCTGGGTTGTCTCTTCCTGAGTTGCTTCTGCTGCAACTTCTGCTGACTCTGTGTTTTCGTCAGCTTCTGCATCCTCGTGCTGTACAGGAGTGATTGTGATAAGCTTTTCGCCCTCGGTTACTCTCATTACGCGGACACCCTTTGACGGACGGGCAAAAGTGCTGATGCCGTCTGCGGGGATACGGATGATAATACCGTCGGATGCAATAAGAATTATATCGTCATCATCGCTGACAGATGTAACTGCAGCAATGTCGCCGTATTTTTCAACGTGATAGTTGATAAGACCCTTACCGCCTCTTGACTGAACACGGTAGTTGTCAAAGTCACTCTTTCTGCCGTAGCCTGTTTCGCTTACGGTAAGAATTGTCTTGCCTTCCTCAACAACTGTCATACCGACAACTTCGTCACCGTCCTTAAGCTCGATTGCCTTAACGCCTCGTGCTGTTCGGCCGATCGGACGTGCATCGTTTTCATTGAAGCGGATACACATGCCCTTCTTCGTTGCAACGATAAGGTCGTCGTTACCTGTTGTCGTTGTTACCCATGCAAGTTCATCACCCTCATCAAGAGTGATAGCAAGAACACCTGCACGGCGGATTGATTTATACTCGTCAAGGCTTGAACGCTTGATGATACCGTTACGTGTGAACATGCAAAGGTATCCGCTGTCTTCATCTGCTGCCGTGAAGCGGATCATTGAAGAAATCTTTTCGTCTGCTTCGAGCGGAAGAAGGTTTACGATGTTCATACCCTTACTTGTTCGTGAGCCTTCGGGGATTTCATAGCCCTTGAGCTTGAATGTACGTCCCTTTGTTGTGAAGAACGAGATAAAGTCGTGAGTTGATGCTGTGAACATCGTTCTTACGATGTCATCCTCTCGTCTTGTAAGGCCCTTGACACCGCGACCGCCACGGCGCTGAGTCTGATACTCAGTCATCGGGATACGCTTGATGTAACCGAAATCTGTGAATGTGAATACACAGGTTTCTTCAGGAATAAGATCTTCGATGTCAACCTCGCCTGAAACGTTCATAATTTCTGTGCGACGATCATCACCATACTTGTCAGCGATTTCAAGTGCCTCAGTCTTAACAACACCGAGAAGCTTTGCTTCGTCTGAGAGGAGTTCAAGGAACTCAGCAATCTTTGCCTTGAGTTCGCCGAGCTCGTCTTCAATCTTGACTCTTTCAAGACCTGTCAACTGACCGAGACGCATCTGCACGATAGCCTGTGCCTGAACGTCGTCAAGACCGAAACGCTCCATAAGAGCTTCCTTACCTTCATTGATGCTCTTCGATGCACGGAGAATATTTATAACCTCGTCGATGAAATCAAGAGCTGTAAGAAGACCTTCAAGAATATGAGCTCTGTCCTGAGCTTTTTTGAGGTCGTACTGTGTACGTCTTGTAACAACCTCCTGCTGGAAGTCAATGTAATGACGTAAAATCTCTTTAAGTGTAAGAACTTTCGGCTCACCGTTAACGATAGCGATCATAATTACGCCGAATGTTGTCTGAAGCTGTGTATAAGAATAAAGCTGATTAAGAACCACCTGCGGATTCGCATCACGCTTAAGATCGATTGAAATGTGCATACCTGCTTTTGAAGAATAGTCGTTGATATCGGAGATACCTTCGATCTTCTTGTCCTTAACAAGGTCTGCAATGCTTTCAATAAGTCTTGCTTTATTTACGTTGTACGGAATTTCCGTAACCTTGATTTCAAATCTGCCGTTTTTCTTTTCGACGATTTCCGCTCTCGCTCTTACGATAACCTTGCCTCGGCCTGTTGCATAAGCCGCACGCATTCCCGAACGGCCCATAATGATACCGTGAGTCGGGAAGTCAGGACCCTTGATGTGCTCCATAAGGTCTTCAAGAGAAGCATCGGGGTTATCAATAAGGCAGCACATACCGTCGATAACCTCTCTGAGGTTGTGTGGCGGAATGTTTGTTGCCATACCGACAGCGATACCCATTGAACCGTTTACAAGAAGGTTCGGGAATCGTGACGGAAGAACCGTCGGCTCTTTAAGTCTGTCGTCGTAGTTTGTTGTAAAATCAATCGTGTCCTTATCAATATCCGTAAGCATTTTAAGAGCCATCTTGCTCATACGTGACTCAGTGTATCGGTAAGCAGCCGGGGGGTCACCGTCAACAGAACCGAAGTTTCCGTGACCGTCAACGAGCATATATCTCATTGAGAAATTCTGTGCAAGACGAACCATTGCATCGTAAACGGAAGCGTCACCGTGAGGATGGTAACGACCGAGAACGGAACCAACGGTGTCGGCACATTTACGGTATGCCTTGTCGGGAGTAAGATTGTTCTCGTACATTGTGTAGAGAATACGGCGGTGAACGGGCTTGAGGCCGTCACGGACATCAGGAAGCGCACGGGAAACGATAACTGACATTGAATAGTCAAGGAACGATTTTCTGACTTCCTTATTGATGTCTACATTATATATTTTTGTTTCGGCGAGATTGGCTTTAAAATCTTCGTCGTTATGGATAATTTCTTTAGCCATGTGTCAATCCTCCTCCTTTCTTATACGTCGAGATTCTGGACATACTTGGCATTCTTTTCAATGAATTCACGGCGCGGTTCAACCTTGTCACCCATAAGGATTGAGAAGGTTTCGTCAGCTTCCATAGCATCCTCAAGAGTTACGCGGAGCATAATTCTTGTCTTCGGGTCCATCGTTGTTTCCCAGAGCTGGATGGGGTCCATTTCACCAAGACCTTTGTAACGCTGGATGTCGCATCCGCCGCCGAATTCTTCAATTTTTTCGTCTCTTTCTTCGTCAGAGAAAGCATATGCAAATTTCTTACCCTTACTGATTTTGAAAAGAGGCGGCTGTGCAAGGTACACATGGCCTGTATCAATAAGAGGACGCATATATCTGAAGAAGAATGTAAGAAGAAGCGTTCTGATATGAGCACCGTCGACGTCGGCATCGGCCATGATAACAACTTTGTCATATCTGAGCTTTTCTATATCGAACTCGTCGCCGATACCTGTACCGAGTGCGGTAACAACGGGAACGAGCTTTTCGTTGGAAATAACTTTATCAAGACGTGATTTTTCAACGTTTAGCATTTTACCCCAGAGAGGAAGGATAGCCTGGAACTGTCTGTCACGGCCTTCCTTTGCTGAACCACCCGCAGAGTCACCCTCTACGATGTAGATTTCAGTGCATTCTGAGCTTTTTTCGGTACAGTCGGCAAGCTTGCCCGGAAGAGAGTTACTTTCAAGAACGCCCTTACGTCTTGCAAGGTCACGTGCCTTTCTTGCAGCTTCTCTTGCTCTTGAAGCGTCGAGAGCCTTTGTGAAAATAGCTTTTGCAACTGAGGGGTTTTCCTCAAAATATGTCATAAGCTTTTCGTAAACCATTGCGGATACGATGCTTGTGATTTCAGTATTACCGAGCTTACCCTTTGTCTGTCCTTCGAACTGAGCTTCGGTAAGCTTTACGCTGATAACGGTTGTAAGACCTTCACGGACATCTTCACCCGAGAGCTTTTTGTCGCCGTCCTTGAGGATGCCGTACTTCTTACCGTAGTCGTTGAAAACACGTGTAAGAGCAGTCTTGAAGCCCGTTTCATGAGTACCGCCGTCGATTGTGTTAACGTTGTTTGCAAACGAGAGGATAACCTCGTTGTAGCTGTCGTTATACATCATCGCAACTTCAGCGTACTTGTCGTCCTTTGAAGCTGAGAAATGAATCGGCGGAGTATGAAGCGGAGTCAACGCACGGCTTGTGTTGATATATTCAACAAAGCTTGAAAGACCGCCTTCATAGCAATAAACTTTTTCTATAACATTTTCAGGATCGCGTGAGTCTGTCAATGTGATTGAAAGACCTGCGTTAAGGAACGCTGACTCACGGAGTCTTCTTTCGAGAATATCGAATTCGTATTCGACTGTTTCGGTAAAGATTTCGGGGTCAGCCTTGAAACGGATAAGCGTACCTGTTTCTTCGGTATCGCCGATAATCTTCATATCGCTGATAGCATTACCGCGGGAGAACTTCTGGTAATGCACGTGACCGTCACGGGAAACTTCAGCTTCCATCCACTCTGAAAGAGCATTAACAACGGAAGAACCAACACCGTGAAGACCGCCGGAAACCTTGTATCCGCTGCCGCCGAACTTACCGCCTGCGTGGAGAACCGTAAGAACAACAGTAAGAGTCGGGATACCCATTTTATCGTGAATTGCAACGGGAATACCACGGCCGTTATCGCGGACGGTGATGATGTTATCCGGCAAAATTTCAACTTCGATATGAGTACAAAAGCCTGCAAGAGCTTCGTCGATTGAGTTGTCAACTATTTCATAAACAAGGTGGTGAAGACCGCGGGGACCCGTTGAACCGATGTACATACCCGGTCTTTTACGGACAGCTTCAAGGCCTTCAAGAACCTGAATCTGGTCAGCGCCGTATTCTTCGGTAACAACCGTATTCATCGCTTCTTCAAGCATTGATTCGTCAGTAACTTCTGCCTCTACTGTCTGAACCTCAATTTTTTCTTCATTCGCCACGGTTAATTACCTCCGTTTAATTGATTCATAAAGCCGCCTGTCTTCTTTCTTTTCTTCGGTTTGTAGAGAGGCGGATGCTCAAGCTTCGCTCTGGTTGAAGACGATTTTTTAAGAATCTTGTTTGTTTCGATAACAAAGAGTGTCATTTCGTCCATGTAATCAACGCAGTTTGCAAGGAGATTTTCGTCATCATAAAGCGAGCCGAGGATTGTAACAACGATTACGCTCTGCACCTGGTTTGTACCGTCGTTGTACACCTCGTTGAGCATATTGAAAAGCTTACGCATCTGGATCGGATCGTTTCTCTTTACTGTTTCGCGGAACTTTTCGTTACCGTACTTCGTGAAGAAATCATCAGCAAGGAATTCACCGTATTTTTCAAGATTCTGCTTGTAAGCGTCCTTAAGCTCAGGATAAATCTGAACGAATCTGCTTCCGAGAGTTACAAGATCGTAGTAGCTCGTGCCGCTCTTTGCAGCAGACTTTGAAACAGGCTGAGGAAGCTTTTTGGACTTATCCTTCTTGCCGTACATATCATTGATGCTGTCGTTGATTTCGTTAACGACGTACTTTATGTCGCGCTCGTCAACTTTTTCAAGGTCAAAGAGAGTTGTTGTAACCTTCTTGAAGTCCTCGTCAACAGCACTTGCTGCTTCTGCAACAGAACAGAAAAGAGCAATCTTTCCTTCGAAAAGTTCAATTTTCGCAGTTCCCTTTTTTCCGCCGTAGAGGATAGTCGTACAGCCGTTTTTCTCCGTTACGGGCAATGCACCTTTTTCGATACCCTGAGGTACGATTACGGCAAAGCCGTTATTATTCATGGTGCTTTCCACACCCTTGATAATTGCTGAAATTATTGCGGTGATTTCCATATTTTCAAGCTCCTTGTGCTATAATTATAATATTAGTCAATAATTATAGCTATTATAACATATAAATGGCTGTTTGTCACTATTTTTCTGCATTAAAATTCAACTTTTTGAAGCGATAAAAACCCTTGTTTTTCTTGACTTGAACAAAGAATTATGATAATATGTTAAATTGTCTAATAATGCAAAATGGAGTTGGTGTGAAATGAAGAACGCACTCATAATTTTCGGCGGTGTTTCAAGCGAACACGACGTTTCTGTTGTGTCTGCAAAATCAGTTATTGAAAACACTCCCGCAGATAAATATAACGTTATTATGCTCGGAATAACAAAGGACGGAAAGTGGTACCGATACAACGGTGACGTCGCAAACCTTCCCGAAGATAAGTGGATTGAGGACAAGGAAAATCTTACAAAAGCAGTCCTTTCTCCCGACAGAAACGATCACGGACTTCTCGTTTTTGAAGAAGACGGAGTAAAGACAATCCGCATTGACGTTGCCTTCCCCGTGCTTCACGGAAAGAACGGTGAGGACGGCACAATTCAGGGATTTATGCAGGTTGCAGGCATTCCCTACGTAGGTTGCGATATGCTTTCTTCCGCCTGCTGTATGGATAAAGTTATGACGAACACACTTGCAGACGCTGCAGGTATTCCGCAGGCAAAGTGGTTGGGCTTTAATTCATACGACTACGGCAAAGAACCCGAAAAATACATCGAAAAAGCGGCTGATTATCTTGGTTTCCCGATTTTTGTTAAGCCTGCAAACGCAGGTTCATCCGTCGGCGTAAGCAAGGCAGACGACAAGGAATCCCTTGCAGTTGCAATTGAAAAAGCTTTCAGAGAGGACTCCAAGCTTGTCCTTGAAGAAGGCATTGACGGCATCGAAGTTGAATGCGCGGTTATGGGTTACGACGAGCCCGTTGCTTCCGTTTGCGGTGAGGTTGTTCCCTGTAACGATTTCTACGATTTCGAAGCAAAGTACGTTAACCCCGCAAGTGAGCTCCACATCCCTGCAAGGCTTTCTGACGAAAAGCACGAGGAAGTACGCGCTGCGGCGAGAAACGCATATAAGGCTCTCGGTTGCGGCGGTCTTGCAAGAGTCGACTTCTTCGTACGTAAATCTGACGGTCTCGTAATGCTCAACGAGCCGAACACAATCCCGGGATTCACATCAATCAGTATGTATCCGAAAATGTTTGAAGCTTCAGGTGTCCCCTACGCTGAGCTTATCGACAGACTTCTCACTTCTGCCATGGAGCGATGGGAAAGATGAACTGTCTTATAACCATTCACGATTACCACGACGTGCAGGGACAGCACGAAAAATCCGAGCTTACAACAACAGCGAAAATCCACGGCACACCTGACGACTACTACGTTATATATGAGGAGCAGGCAGAGGAGCTTCTCGGTTGCACGACAACCGTTCACGTGGAGAATTCGAACTGCGTAACTGTTTCCCGTGAAGGCGCATACAACACGGAGCTGAAAATGGAAAAGGGCAAACGAAACCTCTGCTACTACAATACACCCGTAGGACAGATTATGATGGGTGTTTTTACTTCATCAATCCGTTCCGAATATACAGAAAACAAGAAAACCGTTCTCGATTTTTCATATTCGCTCGATTTCAACAATGAACTTCTGAGCAAAAACAGAATCAAAATCACAGCAAAATATGAGGAGGTAAGCTAAATGTCTTACATCGTAAATAAAGTTCAGGAACAGCTTAAAAATGCAGTTTATTCTGCAGTTGAAGCTGCTGTAAAAGACGGTGCATTCGCACAGATGCCGACAGCGGAATTCAAGGTAGAAATTCCTGCAGACCGCGCAAACGGCGACTTTTCTGCAAATGCCGCAATGGTATGGGCAAGGGAGCTTCGCTCTGCTCCGAGAAAAATCGCAGACACAATTATGGAAAAAATCAGCCTTGAGGGAACATATTTCCTTCGTGCCGAAGTTGCAGGCCCGGGATTTATGAACTTCTATCTCAGTGACAGCTACTATGCAGACATCCTCAAGGATATCCGCGAAAAAGGCAATAATTACGGCCGTTCGGATTACGGTAACGGAAAGAGAATCAACGTTGAATTCGTTTCCGCTAACCCGACAGGACCGATGCATATGGGTAACGCTCGCGGAGGCGCTCTCGGCGACTGCCTTGCAGCCGTACTCGACTATGCAGGCTACGAAGTAAGCCGTGAATTCTACATCAACGACGCAGGTAACCAGATTGATAAATTCGCGCTTTCTCTTGATATCAGATATCAGCAGATTTACAAGGGCGAAGATGCAGTTGAGCTTCCCGAGGACAGCTACCACGGCGAGGACATCAAGGTAAGAGCTCAGGAATTTGCAGACGTTTACGGTGACAAGTATATCGAGGCTGACGAGGCTGAGAGAAGAAAAGCACTTGTTGATTTCGCTTTGCCGAAAAACATCAAGGCTATGCAGGATAACCTCACAAAATACCGTATTGAATATGACACCTGGTTCCACGAAAGCACACTTCATAACGGCACCGAGCTTAAAGACACACTCGAGCTTATGAAAGCAAAGGGTCTTACATATGAAAAGGACGGTGCTCTCTGGTACAAGAACATCGAGGTTCAGACAGAAAGACTTCAGAAACAGGGCTATTCACAGGAAGATATCGACAAGCTCGAGCTCAAGGACGACGTTCTCATCCGTGCAAACGGAAACCCGACATACTTTGCGGCTGACATCGCTTACCACCGCAACAAGCTCGCAGTCAGAAACTTTGACATTGCGATCGACATCTGGGGCGCTGACCATCACGGCCACGTTGCAAGAATGCAGGGTGCTCTTGACGCAATCGGCGTCGGCGGAGACAAGCTTGATGTTATCCTTATGCAGCTTGTACGTCTTACACGCGACGGCGAAGTTGTAAGAATGTCCAAAAGAACAGGTAAGGCAATCACACTCGTTGACCTTCTTGAAGAAATTCCGATCGACGCAGTACGTTTCCTCTTCAATATGAGAGAACCCGGTTCACAGATGGAATTCGACCTCGATCTCGCTGTTGAGCAGAGCTCGCAGAACCCCGTTTATTACTGCCAGTATGCACATGCAAGAATCTGTTCAATTATCAAAAAGCTTGAGGCTGAAGGCATTTCCGCACGTGACTGCACTGCAGAAGAGCTTGAAATGCTCAAGGAAAGCGAAGAACGCGAATTAATCCGCCATTTAGCAGGCCTTACAAACGAGATAGTTGTTGCAGCAAGGAATTATGACCCTGCAAAGATAACTCGTTACGTAGTCGACCTGGCAACGCTTTTCCACAAGTTCTATAACGCTTGCCGTGTTAAGTGCGACGATGAGAAGCTTATGCAGGCAAGACTCTACCTTTGCATCTGCGTTAAGGATACAATCAAAAACATCCTTGAAATGCTCAGAATTACCGTTCCTGAGTCAATGTAATCACACTTGTAACAAAATTATTAAAACCGTTGTAACCATTAACGTGGTGCAACGGTTTTTTGTTACTTTCAGACACCAAACTGTAACAATTTTTAACCGTAAAATCTATTTACAAATATTGGAAAAAAGAGTACATTTTAATCACAGATTAGATTTCTGCAAATTTTTTCAAGGGAGAGACTATTATGAAGGGTATTTCTAAAAAACTTCTGGCAGTTTTACTTTCCGCAATTTGTGCATTTTCAGTTTTTGCGGTAAACGCATCGGCATGGTTCGATGACGAGGAAATTTTCCCCGAAGACTTTTTTTATGACAGTGTTGTAGAGAACAACATCTGTTATGACATTTACGTTGATGAGGAAACCTCATATGCAACCGTATTCGATTTCGAGCGTGATGAAGAAGGCACTCCCCTCGTCGACGCAACCGTAACAATCCCTGAAACGGTTGAATACAACGGAACTGAAGTTACCGTTACTGAAATTGGCTTTATGGCTTTTGCCGAATGCTACACACTCAGAGAAATCACACTTCCTGACACCATCACAGCGATTTATGACTACGCTTTTGCAAGCGCTCCTTATCTTGAGAAAGCTGTAATCCCCTCAACAATCGAATTTGAACATTTCGGAAGTGCAGTTTTCGATTCAACTCCCGTTCTCGGATATTTCGCCGAAAACAGCACAGACGGCGCTGTCGTCCTTGGTCAGAATGTTCTTCTTGCTTACCTCGGCAACGACGAAACATATACAATCCCCGAAGGAATTGATTTCCTTGCTGATTACTGTTTCTTTATGTCCGGCGTTGAAAACGTTATCTTCAACGAAAGTATCTCTTTGATCCCTGCTTATGCTTTCGCAAGCTGCAGAAATCTTAAGGAAATTACTATTCCGGATTCAGTTCTCGACATCGCAGAAGGTGCTTTTTCCAACTGCACAAATCTTGAAACACTCAATCTTGGCGACGAGCTCAACTATATCGGACCGAAAGCTTTTGAAAACACAAAGGTCAAGAGCATTTACATCGGTGCGAATATCACTGACGTGGCATCTGCTTTCGCAGGCTGTAACACTCTTGAGACAATCACCGTAAGCGAAGAAAATACTTTCTACGCATTTGAAAACAATGCTCTCTATTATACTTTATCAAACGAGGAATTTGAGTATTCAAACAAAACGCTTGAGTATTTCCTCATTACGGCTGACGTAACTTCTTTCACAGTTCCTGAAGACGTTAATGCAATCGGTCCGTGTGCTTTCTATAACTGCAAACAGCTTGATAAAGTTATCTTCAATTCTGATATCGAGTTTTTCGACAACGCTTTTGCGGGATGTGATTTTGAAACATTCGATTTTTCAAAGGTTCTCTTTATCGGTTATGCTGCTTTCCGTGGCTGTAACGAGCTTACATCTGCAGACCTCTCAAACGTTGAATATATTGAAGATTCAGCTTTTGAAAACTGCACAAAGCTTTCATCAGTTACTTTCAGCGATGCTGTTTACTACGTCGGAACAAGAGCTTTTGCAAACACAGCCATTACGGATATCGCTATCGGTGGTGGCGACTGCGAAATTGCAGAAAGCGCTTTTGCTGACTGCAAGAAGCTTAAGACCGTTAAATTCAATGACGGTGTAGGATACATCAACGCCAACGTTTTCACAAGCTGTCCCGAGCTCGAAACAGTATTTGTTTCAAAGACAGTTTCCTATATCGACGAATTCGCTTTCCAGGATTGTCAGGACGTTACTTTTGAAATTATCAAGTATTCATACAGTGCTGATACAATCATCGAATACGCAGAAGATGAAGAAAACGACGTAACAAAATATGAATTCGTCGGCGAGCTTACATTCTTCGAAAGAGTTGCAAAGTTCTTCTCAGATCTTTTCGCTTCAATCGTCGAGTTCTTCTTCGGCTGGTTAGTATGATCCCTGAAATAAATTAAGGCTGTTGCTAACGCAACAGCCTCTTTTTTGTTTATTCAACTGTACTGTATTTTTCAATCGCTTCGCGGATTCTGTCGGCACCTTCACCGTTCTGTGCTGAAAACGGAATTGCCTCAATATCGCCGAACTCGGCAAGCTCTTCCTTGATCGCCTCAAGACGCTTTGTGCGCTCCGTTTTATTGAGCTTATCACTCTTAGTCATAACAACGATGAAATTAAATCCTGCCGCCTGCATAAATCTCATCATATCCAGATCGTCCTTCGTGACAGGGTGGCGCATATCCGTAAGCTGAACAACAAGGCGGATGTTTCTTCCCGAATTGAAGTAACCTTCCATAAGGTCAGCCCAACGTTTTTTCTCGTTGAAGTTAACTTTCGCGTAACCGTAACCGGGAAGGTCAACGAGCTTCACTCCGTCGCAGTCGAAGAAATTGACCGTCACAGTCTTGCCCGGTACGGAGCTGACACGTGCAAGATTTTTCCTGTTGAGCACTTTATTAAGCATCGAAGATTTGCCGACGTTTGAACGGCCTGCAAAGGCAATTTCAACAGCATCCGTCTTCGGTAACTGCTGACTTGTGCCGTATGATGCTTCGTATTTTACCTTATCAAATCTCATCGTCTGCCCTCCTCAGGTTCTCATAACGTTGTATCCGATTTTCTTTTCCGTTGCCATTGCCGCAACGGCTTTTTTATCCTCTTTTTTCGCAACAAGTGCATTTTCAAAAACTTCATCAAGGTTTGTTGCGGAAACGAATCTGATCGCACTCTTTACCTTCGGGTCAACCTCTGCAAGGTCAGCCATATTCTTTTTCGGGATGATCACCTTTCTGATTCCCATACGGTAAGCCGCCATCGTCTTTTCGCGAAGTCCGCCGATCGGCATAACTCTGCCGCGGAGTGAGATTTCACCCGTCATAGCCGTGTAACTGTCAACGGGAGTATCTGTCAGCGCGGAAAGCAATGCAGTTGCCATTGTCACGCCTGCGGAAGGACCGTCCTTCGGCACTGCGCCTTCGGGAACGTGAATATGGATATCTTTTTCCTTATAGAAATTCGGATTGATTCCGTATTTTTCAACCCTGCTTCTGATGAAGCTGATTGCCGCCATTGCAGATTCTTTCATAACATCACCGAGAGAACCTGTAAGCTCAACTTTTCCCGTACCGTCAAGCACGGCAACTTCAACCTGAAGCATCTCGCCGCCGACAGCCGTCCACGCAAGGCCGTTAACAACCCCGACAGCCGAATCTTCATCAATTGTTTCGGGAATATATTTCTTCGGGCCAAGCATTTTTTCAAGGTTTGTAACCTTTACGGAAACTGCGGTTTCCTCTCCCGCTACGATCGCCGCCGCTCCCTTTCTGCAGAGTGACGCAATCTTCTGTTCAAGGCGTCTTACACCTGCCTCGCGCGTGTATCCGTCAATCACGTCGTGCAGAGCCTTGTCATTGATTTTAAACATTTTTGAATCCATACCGTGAAGCTTTATCTGCTTTGGTATAAGATGCTTTTTCGCAATATTGAATTTCTCCTCGTGAGTGTAGCTCGGAAGCTCAATAACTTCCATTCTGTCGAGAAGAGGAGCAGGAATCGTTGATCTGTCGTTTGCGGTGGTTATAAACATAACCTTGCTAAGGTCAAACGGCATATCAATATAGTGGTCGGTAAAAGTACCGTTCTGCTCGCCGTCAAGCACCTCTAGAAGTGCGGATGACGGATCGCCCTTATAATCCGAACCGAGCTTATCAATCTCGTCAAGAAGTATAATCGGATTTCTTGTTCCTGCAGATTTCACTGCCGCAATGATTCTGCCGGGCATTGAGCCGATATAAGTCTTTCTGTGGCCGCGGATTTCTGCCTCATCGTGAACGCCGCCGAGAGAAACCCGTGAAAACTTTCTTCCCATAGCTTCGGCAACACTTTTTGCGATTGATGTTTTGCCGACACCCGGAGGGCCGACAAGGCACAGCGTTTGGCCGTATCCACCATCAGAAAGCTTGCGCACGGCAAGAGCCTCGATAATTCTTTCTTTAACCTTTTCCATGCCGTAATGGTCACGGTCAAGCACTTTTTTCGCATTTGCAAGGTTAAGGTTATCTTCCGTCAGCTTATTCCACGGCAGGTCAATGCAGGTTTCGATATACACTCTGCTCACCGTTGCCTCGGGAGAAGTCGGCGACATTCTTTCAAGACGCGAGCATTCCTTAAGGAGCTTCTTTTCGCTATCTTCCGCAAGGGCAAGAGCTTTGATTTTCTCCCTGAATTCCTCGCACTCTTCCATCGGTGAAACACCGTCATTGAGCTCGTCGGAAATCACTTTCATCTGCTCGTGAAGGTAGTATTCACGCTGACTTTTATCGATATTATCCTGAACTTTTTTATTGATATCGTTTTCAAGGCGCATAAGGTCGCCCTCTTTTGCAAGCAGGCAACAAACCTTTTCAAGCCTGCGGAGAGGATTGATCTCGTTGAGAATCGTCTGGCGCTTTTTATATTCAAGCATAATGTTGCCTGCGATGTAATCGGCAAGCTCACCTGCGCTGTTTTTCTCCAGAACTTCAAGGATAAGGTCGCCCGGCATCTGCGGAGCAACGTCTGCATAATCTTCAAAGAAATCCTTTGTCTGCCTTACGAGCGCAATTTCATAGTCCTTGTCCTCTGCCTTTATCACAGTGCTTTTTCTCATTTTTACGTCTGCGATAAGATACGGCTGGGTCTGCAACATATCAACAAGCGCAGCACGGTAAAGACCTTCAACAGAAATTCTTATCGTGTCGCTGTTGGGCATCCTTAAAATATGGCTGATTTTTGCTACTGTACCCATTTTGAAAAGCTGGTCAAATTCAGGCTCATCGTCGCGCACATCCTTCTGCGCAACGAGGAAAACCTCTCTCGTATCTGCCATCGCAGCCTTGATTGCATCTATTGATCTCTGTCTGCCGACGTCAAAATTCAGCGTCATCCCCGGGAAGATAACAAGTCCCCTGAGTGCCACCGTAGGCATAACTTTATAATCGTTTAATCTGTTCAAAAAATCAACTCCAAAAACATATGGGGTTATTATACATTAATTTTCTACCTTTTTCAACCTAAAAACTTTGTCTGTACTGTTGTAAATTGTCAAAAGCGGTGATAAAATGAAACTAATCACAGTAAAGAGAGTTGCTTATGGAAAAACACCAGCTTATCGAAAGAAGTATAATCAAAAAGTACCGAAAAACAATATGGAATAATTTTGTTGCCGCAATCAAGGATTATCAGCTTATAAAGCCCGGCGACAAAATCGGCGTCTGCATTTCAGGCGGAAAAGATTCTATGCTTCTGGCTAAGTGTATGCAACATCTGCAGAAATACAGCGACTTTGAATTCAGCGTTGAATACATCGTGATGGATCCGGGATATCACGAAGAAAACAGGCAGAAAATCATCGAAAATGCAAAAACACTTGACCTGCCGATAACCGTTTTCGACTCCCCTATTTTCAATTCCGTTTCAAACGTCGGCGGTGGTTCCCCTTGCTATCTTTGCGCAAGGATGAGGAGAGGTTACCTTTACAAGCAGGCTCAGGATATGGGATGCAACAAAATCGCACTCGGCCATCATTTTGACGACGCGATCGAAACAACGCTTATGAGTATGCTTTACGGTGCGGAAATCAAGACGATGATGCCGAAGCTTAAAAGCACAAACTTTGAAGGAATGGAGCTCATACGCCCGCTTTATATGGTGCGTGAAAGAGACATCATTTCGTGGGCAAGATATAACGAGCTTGAATTTATCCGTTGCGCCTGCAGCGTTACAAAAAAAGATGCCGAAACCTGCGACGGTTCCAAGAGGCAGGAGGTTAAGGAACTTATCCGAAAGCTTACCGAAGAAAACGACAAGGTCGATATGAATATTTTCAAAAGTATTCACAACGTAAACCTTGCAACGATAATCGGCTACCGTGAGCGTGACGGCGGCGACGTTCATCTTTTCACGGAGCACTACGACGAGAGTGAAAAATAATGATTTATTTTTTTGATGATTACGAGAATTTTTCTGCTGAAAATTTTTTGAATTTTCTTCCGCAAAACCGCAGAGAAAAATTTGAAAAACTGAGGCTGAAACGAGACAAAGAAAATTGTGTTATTTCGTACCTTCTTCTAAAAAAAGCTCTGAAAAATTTCGGCATAGAAAACTTTGAATACGAAATCGGAGAAAACGGAAAACCGTTTCTCAAAGGCAATGAAAACATCTTTTTCAACATCAGCCATTCGGCATCGGGAGTTGCCGTCGTTGCCGATGAAAAGCCCGTAGGTATTGACGTTCAGGATATTCTCGACGTTAAAAACGGCGTGATCGAACGTTGTTTTTCAGAAATCGAAAAGGAAAGAATTTTTTCTTCCGCCGAGCCTGAAAAAGAATTCACGAGGCTGTGGACGCTTAAAGAAAGTGCCGTAAAATGCAACTGTGAAACCGTTGCGTTTTTAAAAAATTATTGCTTCG
Organism: Clostridia bacterium; assembly: GCA_017625835.1. Lineage (GTDB taxonomy): Bacteria > Bacillota > Clostridia > Oscillospirales > Acutalibacteraceae > CAG-488. Next base: position 1,214 of record JAGAKF010000044.1, on the reverse strand, counting down.
ATTCCGACGAAAAAACTTTTGAAAAATACGGAAAAATTTTTACAACTTCTGAAAGAAAAAATCTTTTTATTTCCGTCTGCGGAGAGAAAGAATTTTTGGAAATAATTGAAATAAAAACGGAGGAACTTTTATGAGAATTTTATTTCAGGGCGACAGCATTACAGACGCTGACCGTAACAGAGACGACATCCACGACCTTGGTTGCGGATATCCGAAATACGCCGCAAAATATCTTACCGATTACTTCCCGGGAATGGATTTTGAATTCATCGACCTCGGTATAAGCGGTGACCAGACCATTGATCTTGTGAACAGACTTGAGTCTGATTTTATCGACATACAGCCTGACATCGTTTCGATCCTTATCGGTGTTAACGACACGTGGCACAGAGCCGAAAACCGCGAGTGGCTTTCCAACGAAGAATTTGAAAACAGATACCGCACGGTTCTTGACGCGATCAAGAAAGAAACAACCGCAAAAATCGTTATGATCGAGCAGTTCCTTCTTCCCGCAGAAGATAAGCTTTACTTCCGCGAGGACCTTGATCCGAAGATTCAAATTGTTCGTAAGCTCGCAAGAGAATATGCTGACCTTTACATTCCCCTTGACGGAATCCTTGCCGCAGCCTGCGTTAACACAGACTGGAGAGCTTTTTCCGAAGACGGCGTTCATCCGACATATTCGATCGGTGCTGACTTTATCGGTCATATCTATGCAGACTACGTTGCAGAAGTGATTGAAGAGGTTCATTCACAGGCAGAATAAAATTAAAGGGAGAAAGTCGTCGGATTTTCTCCCTTTTTCATATGAGAAATCGGGCGGTTAAAAAAGTTTTAATTTTCTCAAAATTTCTATTGACAACACCCGAAACATATGATATTATATTTGAGCATTCGGAGAGATACCGAAGTGGTTATAACGGAACGGTCTTGAAAACCGTCGTACGGCAACGTACCGTGGGTTCGAATCCCACTCTCTCCGCCACACTGAGTAAGACTTCCTTTTAAAAGGAAGTCTTACTTATAAAGAACAGAATATTTTGGTTTTGTTCACCAATGGAGGATTACTCAAGTGGTGAAGAGGCTCCCCTACTTAATGTTACGGCTTATAGGAAACCTTCTTTTTTGTTAAAAGTCGCTGCAGTGAATTTTTTGTGGTTTGTTGGTGTTTTGATAGCTTTTTGTTGCATTCTTGAATATGGTTTTGGTTTAGG
>JAGAKF010000043.1 GCA_017625835.1 Clostridia bacterium | reverse complement strand
TGTAATCAGCAGGTCGGGGGTTCGAGTCCGTCCACCAGCTCCAATTAAATATGGAAGAGTTCCCGAGCGGCCAAAGGGAGCAGACTGTAAATCTGCCGTCAACGACTTCGGTGGTTCGAATCCACCCTCTTCCACCAAAAACCACTTCGAAAGAAGTGGTTTTTTTAATGCAATCTGTGTCACGGTGCATAGTCCGACAGAATTTTTATTATATCCTTTTTATAAGCATTACTTCCGAGAATGCCGCCGTCTGCGCTGAAGCAGATTGCGCGTATATCTGACGGGTCTTCGTCGTAGGGGCTTTTGCTTTTTTGGCTCATGTCAAAATATTCGCTCAGATATTTCAATGCATTACCGCTTGGAAATATCACATTTCCTTGGTTCATTTCAATGCCCATGTGTTTGAATACGGCAAGAATTTCTTTCGTTTTGCTGTTGTACGGATTATCGGCATCGGAACTGACAAGCCATGCGGGCTGAACCTTGAAGCTGATATCTGATGTGTTGACGGCTTTTGCAAACTCCAACACATATTCAAGAGGTATTGTTTCCTGGTGAAAAGCATCAACGGAAAGCAGTATTTCATTAACTCCGCTTTCTATTATCTGTTTTGCAACAAGATTTATTTTATCCGTATTCTTGCTGAAATAGCCGTTGGTTATGAGCTGCCTTTGAGGAATTTTCAGTTCTTTTGCGGTTTTATGTATTTCACAAACAGTTTCGGGAAACAGTAACGGCTCGCCGCCGAAAGTCATAACGGAGCTGATGGGATACTCTTCGGCAATTCTGCGAACGGCGTCTGCCGCGAGGCTTTTGTCGATGTTGTCCGTGCTGTTGTGGTCGCCCTGAGAGCAATGCTTGCATTTGCCCGTGCATGCCATCGTAACAATAAACTCTATGCGATTAAGATTTTTCAGGTATCTGTTCATGGTTGACCTCGATTGTTTCGGATATGGATTTATTATATACCTCATGCTTCCGAAACGCAACACCGTATCGAAATCGATGTTATTAAATGCGTGTGCGATTAACAGGTATTATATTATTGTATATTTATGTGCTGCATTTGCCGCAAATAAATATAGAAAAGTGATTGACAAACAGGTGTTTATTTGCTAAAATATTTAAGTTAACCGAACAAGGAGAGTTGTCCGAGTGGTCGAAGGTGCAGCACTCGAAATGCTGTGTGGGGAAACTCACCTAGGGTTCGAATCCCTAACTCTCCGCCATCTCGAGTGTTCATAACGGATTCAAGTTGTGAACACTCGATTTTTTATTTCAGTTATATTTTCGAGCAGGCGGTATGCCTGCTCTTTTTGTTTGCTACGGACAGTTTTTATGCCGATATATTCTTTGAGATATATTCAACCGCAACTCCCTGTCTTGTGTTGGCTTGGTAATATTCCCATTCGCTTTCGGTCAGCGGTATTTCGAGATAACCTACAAATCGGTAGTAAATTACAATTCTCTGCGTTCTGTGCTTTCCCGTTCCCTGCGTTTCGTAAACAACGATTTTGTCTATCAGTTCTTTGAGCAGCGGTGCTGTCAGCGTTTCCATCTTCATAAACTTTCTCACGGCTGATATGAATTGTTCCTTGCCTTTCTGCATAGTACCGAGATTGCTCAGTTGCTCACGGTGTTGCTGAATCTTTGTTTTGAGTTCAAGCCTTTCGCTTTCATACTTGTTAGATAACTGCATAAACCATTCGTCGGTAACCTTGCCAGAAACATTATCTTCATAAAGCCTTTCATACAGCCTCGCTACATCTTCATTTCTTGCGATTGCTCTGTCAAGCTCTTTCTGAACCTGTTTCTTTTCTGCAATAAGGTCTTCGTTTGTCTTCTCGGCAAGCATATCGGCAAATGCTTCTTCGTCATATTCAAGAAACTTCGCAAGACGTTTGAGTTCAAGCATCACAACCTGCTCTATTGCATCCGCACGGACATAATGCCTTGCATCGCAGGTGCCTCTTGTGTCTTTCTTGTAGTTGGAACAACTGAAAAACTTGATATCTTTGTTACGGGGATTCACGTGATGCCACAGTTTGTGACCGCAATCCGAACAGTAAAGCAAATCGCTGAATATGCTTTTCTCACCATTCTCGGGTTTGGGTGCTCTCCGTTTGGTGTTTTTTATGGATTTCTGAACCAACTCAAAAGTTTCACGGTCAACTATCGGCTCGTGAACATCTTTAAAAATCACCCAATTTTCTTTTGGGTTTGCCAATCTCCGCTTGTCTTTGAACGAACGGGAATATGTTTTGAAATTGATAACATCTCCGCAGTATTCCTGACTTTCAAGGATTCTTCCGACTGTTGTTGCCATCCATTTGCACGGGTCAGCAGGTTTTCTTCCGCTTTGCCTGATGCCTTTTTCTATCATATATGATGTAGGTACCAAAACTTTTTCTTCGTGCAATATCCTTGCAATCGTTTCGTTGCCTTTGCCCTCAAGACTCATTTGAAATATCCGTTTCACAACAGCAGCCGCTTCGGGGTCGATTATCCATTTTTTCGGATTATCGGGAGATTCGATATATCCGTAAGGCGGTTTTGAAAGCGGTTCGCCCGAATTACCTCTTATTCGGTATGAAGAGCGTACTTTTCTGCTGATGTCCCTTGCATAAAGCTCGTTGATTACATTTCTTATCGGTGCAAATTCGTTGTCACCGTCTGCACTGTCAACTCCGTCATTTATTGCAATGAATCGGACATTTTTCTGCGGAAAGTAGTTGTCGGTATAGTAGCCGACTTCAAGATAGTTTCTGCCCAGACGAGACATATCTTTTACGATTATCGTTGAGATATATCCAAGTTCAATATCCTCAATCATCTGCTGAAATGCGGGACGGTTGAAGTTTGTTCCCGTATATCCGTCATCTACATAAACTCTCGGATTCTGAAAACCGTTATCCTTAGCGTACTTCTGCAATAACTTTTTCTGATTAACCACCGAATTACTGTCGCCTTCGGTACCGTCATCACGGGATAAACGGCAGTAATTTCTTCCATCGTAAATTCATTCTGCAAAGCAAAATCAAAACTGTATGCAAGCTGAGCCTTTTTACCTTTTTCAATTTTCTCAACTTCGTTCCACAGAGTTTCTCTGTCGGAAAGATTTTTTGGAACATACTCGGGCAACATAATTCCCGATTCAACAACACCGCCTTTACGGGTGTAGTCGCTGACTTCACCGTAATATTCACTCCTCAATTTTTCGCCTGCACGGTAAGCGGCACAAGCAACCGCGCTTTGTCCCGCACTTCGTTTTATTTGGGTTACATGGAAATGAAAAAGTGACATTACGACTCAAACCTTTCCATATACTTTTTCACTTCGGGCAGATCGAAAATGAATTC
>JAGAKF010000042.1 GCA_017625835.1 Clostridia bacterium | reverse complement strand
GGAAGATTCTCAGTGTGAAACATATTCCCCGGAATTGGGCGGTATGATTTGTTATCACGTACCCACAGCGGACGCAAACGTATTTGAATCTTAATTTCCGTAAGCCGTGTCGTTACCTTATGGCACGGCTTTTCGGTTTTTTATGGTGAATTTATGAAAATTTTTAGAAAAATTTCTGCTTTTCTTCTTATATTCTCTTTCCTCCTTTTGTCTGCATGCAGTTTCGGAGAAAACAAGGAGGATGAAGATTCGCTGTTCCCTTATATAGTTTCTGAAGGCATTGTTGTAGAGAAAGCTTACTCATACAGCGGAGCTTTTCCCGAGGATGGCAGTTTCACAGAAAAGGAAAACGTTCTTGCTCTTAAGGTTACAAATCAGTCAGAAGTACACGTACGGTTGTTAAAAATTTACGTTACGACAAACGAAAAAGAAATGGTTTTTGAAATCACAACTCTTCCTGCAGGTATGTCAGTTAATGTTTTTGAAAAAAATGCCCAGGGACTTTCCGAAAACGAGGAGATTGTTGAAATTAAAAGCGCCAACCGTGTGGATTTTGAGGATGAGATCGGAATTCACAGAGGAACTTTTGAACTTTACGTGAATGATAAAACCATCAATATAAAGAATGTTTCCAACGCTGATATAGAATCGGATATATATTTATATTATAAGAAGAAGGATAAAGACGGAAGCTACTTCGGCGGAATTACCTTCCGCACAAAGGCTGGCGGCCTTAAATCCGACGAGTTGAAGCAACTTCCCGCGGCGCACTTCAGTTTTTCTGACAGCGAGATAGTTTTTATAGATTATATTGATAAGTAAATATCGTTTTAAACATTTATGCCCCCGATTATTCGGGGGCTTTTACTTTTATCGGGAAGGTGAGATTGATTCAAGTCGGAAGTACTTGCTTTTTATTCGTACTTGTGGTATCATTAAACGAATATTGTCGAAACTACAGTTTTTATATAAACAACAGAGGTAAGCTTAATGAAAAGAACTTTTAAATCAGCGATCATAATGTTACTAGTGGTTTCGTTGCTTGTACCATGCTTTGCAATGAAATTCTCCACCACAGCATTTGCGGAGGTATATGAGTACGCAAAAGTTGTTGTACCTGAAACGGTTTATATGACTCCTTCTACAGGTGAATCAACAACAGGCCAGTATTACGTTAACAACTATCTTGATGAAAATAAGGTAGTTCAAAAAGAGCAGAGCAACAACAATACCAACGGTTATGTTTATTTTTATCTCCCAGGTATGGTGGACTTAAAAATTGCCGTTAATAAAAAAACTGACGGAATAGGTGACATTGTTCTTTCAGGAGCGGATGCAACCACCGGCACGTATGAAGGTACATCTTGGGCAAGCTCTATCAGCAACGGTCTGTTTCAACACAAAGCTCTAGGTTTATACATTAGCGGTACCGGCATTAATCCCGGAAACACTGCAGTTGCAGAGTGGGTATTTACAGCTACAATGGGCGACGGATCCGAAAGAGTCTACTACGCATACTCAACGCTTTATGCTCCTTATATCACTCCGGTTGGTGCTGCAGTCAAGGCAGAGGCTAATGCTACTAATTGGTTTAGCAATACTACTGTTTTTTCTCAGACCTTATCGTGGATTTCCGGTATACACGGTGTTAACGAAAGTACAAATACAGACAGAAGAAGAAGAGGTAACTTTACGTTATCATCGTCAGATAAACGCGGTGCATTAGGTTTCCTGGGTACAGATAATTCTGCATATATCGGAAACACCAGAATTCAAGGTGTTCAAGGTCTTCAAGGTGATATGTATGCCGTGTTCGCATCAACGACTGCCGCAAACAGCTATTTCTGGGCAGGTCAAAGTGGTAGTGTTATTGATGATTATGCTGTCGACGATTGGTTGGAAAAAGACACAACTTTCAGCGAATATTCTTTTGAATATTACGAGCGCTCACAAAATCCCGGTTCTGACTTTCTTGCCGTATTGTTGAACCCGACCGCTTCAGGTAAAATCACCATTGACACAAGCCGTTACAATAACCTTAATCAGATTCCTAATCTTGGTGTAGGCTTGTTGGTAACAGATAATGAGCGTGGCAATATCGCTTCGTGGTACGTTGCGGACTTTTCTGATCCCGATTCTTATAACTATGGTAAGACTACAAACTATTGGCAAGCAAACTCGGCAGATGCAACAAGATATTATTATGATTTTACTACAATTCTTGGTGGACAATATAACTCTTTAAGTACATATACCGATAGTCTCTCCAGTGCCTACACCGGTGCAGGGTTGAAGTACGCAGGTTCATGGAACAGAGAAATCAAATCCGGTGATACCGCAACTTATACAATTAAAACATTTTTTGGATCAAGGAACTCTAATTCAACGCATGCGATGAGTTTTGCCTTTATTGACCTGAATGCTACACAGGTTAACAAGGAATCTCTTCGTACTCTCGTTCTCAAGGCATCATCACTTAATAAGAATGATTATACAACGGCAACATGGGCGACTTTCTACAATGCTCTTCAAACCGCGGGTAGTGCTCTTACTAATCCTCTGAACACAGATCTTTCATCAGCCTCTGCTCTGCAGACTGCGATGAACAATCTTGAGTCAACAGTTACTCTTGATGCAAACGGCGGTAGCTTCACAAGCGGCACTACTTTAGCGATAAATGTAACTGTAGGTGACGTGATAAACCACACATACACTGTTTCATATTTACCGGGCTATAAAGTTCCGACTCGTGCAGGTTATGAGTTTAAGGGTTGGGCTACATCAGATGATGCTGAATCAGGTTCAACAACTGTTACTGCAGGTCTTATGCCCACACTTCATGCCGTATGGCAGCCGAATACTTACGATGTTGTGTTTGACAATCTTATTAATTTCAACGAGTGGAATACAACAGCTGCAAATAATGCAACCATAAGCAATGTTACGAAATCAGGATTTACGCTTACATCAAACGAGGGTGTAGGTGAAGGTACATCAGCCTCACCGTTTTTCCCGGTAGAACCCGGTAAGCAGTACAAAATTTCTATTGATTTTGTAGGCGATGCATGGGATGTTTACATCTTCTTCTGCGACGCTGACGGTAATTGGATTGATTTCGCAGACGGTCCTACAAACAGATATTCTTCAGACGGTTCTACAGGTGTTCCTGCTGAAAACGCAGTGTTTACCGCTCCGGATAAGACCGAGGTTGTGCAGGCTCAGATTCGTGTGGATGCCAACGGTTCAAACAACTCCGTAACATTCAGCAATATCAGAGTTTATGAGGTAGGTACAGTTGAAGACGGCGTTTCTTACGAAGATTTGCAAACCGTAGCCTATGACTCTGTGCTCAGTGATCTTCCTGTTCCCACAAAGCTCGGTTATGAATTTATCGGTTGGTTTGATAAAGACGGTAACCAGTACACATCATCAAGCACGATGAATGTAGTTGGAACTCTTTACCTCACATCAAAATGGAAAAAGATTCCTATCAAAGCTAACGATGACAGCGTTGTAATTGACTACGGACTTTCCGTAAAAATTGATGTTCTTGCAAACGACATCACTATAGATGGCGGTGAGTTTACAGGTATTGCAGCAGGAGTCAAAGCTAATACCGAGCTTAATGAAAAAGCGTATACAGCATCTCAATTTGAAAGCGCAGCTGCTTCAAGCCTTACTCTTACTTACGGTACCGCAACAAAAGACGGTAACCAGCTGGTTTATACTCCTTCAACAGCAAATATGCCCAAAGAAGAAGAGTTCTATTATGAATACAAAGCAAACGGAGAGTTCTACTACGCTAAGGTAACCGTTATTCCCGCAACAAATATCTATTATGAAGAATCATTTATTGAATTTGTTGACGGTGACGGCTACACCTGGAAAACTGTAGGTACAGCCCTTACAGATAAAATCCAGTCAGCTGATATTCCCGGTGCTCTTGATAAGGCTTACGGTTTTGACGAAGCTTACAACGACAGCTATACCTATTCTCTCGGTGCAG
>JAGAKF010000041.1 GCA_017625835.1 Clostridia bacterium | reverse complement strand
TGTCATTTCATACTCGAGCTTTACATTTTCGTAATCTGCATATGTGCTCTGGAACTTTGCCTTTGTAAGGCTGGTCTGGAGACCTACGATGTAGTTTACACCGCCCTGTGTAATGATTGAAGCTGTTCCCTTAACATCGAAGCGTTCTGTATATACTTCTGCGAGTTCAAGCATCTGGTAGTATGTATTGAGCTGCTCGTAAACAGCATCTACCTGAGCCTGAGTATCAACATAAACATACAGCTTCTTTGCTGCCGGGATATCGGAGTACATATACTGGTAGAGATATGTATAGTAAATCTCGTCGTAGTTTGAGTAGAGTGAAGGATCGAGACCTTCGATTTCCTTGATGAGAGCGTCAACCTTTGACCAATCAGCATATACGTACTCAAGAGCTGCGATAGCATCGTTGATAGCCTTTGCATAACCGTCAACTGTTGCCTGATCCTTAGCATAGAGGCCTTCAACAACCGCTGCGATTGCATCTGTAACCTTTGCATATGATTCAGGAGTTACGATTGCTGTGTTGATTTCAGCTGCTGCATCCTTTGCTTCGTTAACCTTTGTATAGTCAGCATATGCTTCTTCAAGGAGACCTGTCTTTTCAACGATGAGAGCTGCCATTGCATCAACTTCAGCCTGTCTGTTGATGTCATAGCCTTCTTCAACTGCTGCGATTGCATCTTCAACTGCCTTAGCTGAATCTGCTGTCCAGATACCCTTAGCGAGCTCTGTATTTGCTGCTGCGATTGCCTCTTCAACTGCTGTGTAGTCAGCAGTCTTATACTTAAGACCCTTGATTGCATTGTCAACCTCTGCTACAAGAGCATCGATTGTTGCCTGATCTTCAACTGTGAGATCGGGGTCAACTGCGTTTGCATTGATAACTGCTGCGAGAACTGCTGCTGCAGAATCAACTGTGTAAAGTCTCTCAAGATCCTCTTCTGAAGGAACTGTGCGAAGGATTGCGTTAAGCTCTGAGTAATCAGCCGGGTTAACCTTAAGAGCCTCATCAGCCTCTACGAGAGCTGCTGTAAGAGCATCAACATCTGCCTGCTCTGAAAGCTTCTTATCCTCAATGATTGTGCCTGATGCGTTAACAGGAACTGCATCGATAGCTGCCTGAAGGTCAGCGATTGTAGCATCTGTGTAGTAACCTACGCCGTTAGCTGCCTTGAAATCATTGTGCTTCTTAAGTTCAGCCTTAGCTGCTGCAAATGCATCCTTAAGAGCTGCATAGTCAGCACCCTTTTCCTGAAGGTTGTCAATAGCTGTATTGATAGCTGCTGCCATTGCGTCAACCTCAGCCTGCTGAGTGATTGTCTTAGAATAATCTACTGCATTGATTGCATTAACAACTGCTGCAACTGATGCGTTAGTATAGATTGATGTATCTGTGTAAGTTGCCCATCTGTCCTTAGCATCCTCAACAGCACTGTAGTCTGCGGGAAGCTCTTCGAGATTGTCAATAGCGTTATTGATAGCTGTTACATAGCCGTCAACAACATCCTGATCCTTTGCATAGAGGTTCCAGTCGATGTTATCAACAATTGTCCAGATTGCATTGTAAGAATCATCTGTGTAGATTGAAGGATCGATCTTTTCAGCTTCTTCGATAGCCTTTTCAACCTCACCATAATCTGCATATTCATACTCGAGGCCCTTGATAGCTGCTTCGATAGCTGTTGCGTAACCGTTAACTGTTACCTGCTCGTCAATCTTCTTGCCCTCTACAACTGCGTCAACAGCGTCGAGAACCTTCTGATATGACTCTGCAGTGTACCATGAAGCATCGATTGCGTCAGCTTCTTCTATCCAATAGTTAACATCTTCATAATATGCGTCTGCGAGTGTAAGATTATCAATAGCTGACTTAAGTGTCTCTGTTGCATCATTAACGTCCGGCTGATACGGATATGTAAGTCCGCGCTCGAAATTAAGAGCTGCCTGAAGTCTACGCCACTTAACTGAATCATAAATGGTTGTGTATCCGTAGTCTGCAATATTGATGCCTGCTGCTGCAAGCTCAGCTTCGATTGCTGCCTTCTGAGGAAGGACTTCATTGTTGTAACGAGCCACCTGCTCGTCAAATTTTGAATAATCTGCAAGTGCATCTTCAAGAGCATCGATAGCGTCTGAAACCTGCTTTGCAAGAGAATTAACGTACTCCTGATCCTGAACTGTGTACGGAGGATCCTTTTCCTTCTCTTCCATAGCTGTGTTTACAGCATTACGGAGATTGGTCCATGATTCCGGAGTGTAGAGTGAAGGATCGAGCTGCTCATAAACTGCGATAGCCTCATCAACGAGTGACCAGTCTGCTTCTGCAAACTCAAGAGCTTCGATAGCATCATTGATGTCCATAGCAAGCTTATCAACTGCTGACTGATAGAATACGCTGTAACCCTGAGCTGCATCTGCTGCATCAAGAGTTGCCTGAAGGTTTGCCCATGAGCTTTCTGTGTAGTTAAGAGCATTGAGCTTTCCTGCTTCAGCAACTGCGATATCAACAACACTGTAATCAGCTTCTGCAACTACAAGGCCGCCAACTGCTGTTTCAAGTGTGCTGAGAGAAGCATTGATTTCGTTCTGGTTTGTGTTGGGCTTGTTAAGGATACCCTGCGCATTCTGAAGAGCTGTCTTATAAGCATCCCAACCTGCTGAATAGAACTTAGCCTGCGGATAGATACCGATTTCTGATGTAGCTGCGAGCTTTGTTGTCGGGTCATGGTCAACGAGAAGTTCGTCGATGTAACCGCGAAGCTCTGACTTATCATAAGACTCGATACGGATACCCATTGTAACGTCTGCGTTAGCAACACGGTCAACCTTTGAATAATGGCTACCACCTGAGTAAACGAGTGTGTACTCTGTTACGTAGTTACCTGTTGCCTCATCAAGAGTTGCTGAGTTGCCGTATGTTGAACCATTAAGAGGAACGTTTGTGTAACCAAAGTTAGCAATCTGAAAGTCTGATGTAAGGTCCTGAGAAAGACCGAGTTCAAGACGTGCAGAGTTGTTCTCAATAGCGTCTGTATGAGCATATACGCTGCCTTCAAGGAGCTTCATACGGCTGTAACGAGCATAGTATGTGTAGCCGTCTTTTCTGTCACCCTGACGCTCGAACTGCGTAAGACGAAGGTTGAGGTAACCAAGGCTTGTGCTAAGACCGCGGTCAACATATGTAGTAGAAGTAGGTCTCCAATGGTCAACATTAGCGTTGATCATTCTTGAACCGTCACCGCTGTCGTTAGATACTTCATAAATCATAGTACCGTAACCGTTAGCCTGGTTAGTTGTACCAAGGTCTACCCAAGTATTAGCGATGAAGTCATAGTAGCCGTGTGCTGATTCTGCATCGTCTTCGTCATTGTAAGCTGCGAAGCCGCCGTATGTACTTGCGCCAAGGATACGAACGATGTAAGAACATCTAACGTTTTCATGACCTACAGAACCTGTACGTGAACGGAAAGCTGAGAATGCACCGGGCTGTGCGATAGTGTCAACATGGCTTGTTGTGTAAGCCTTGAAGTAGTTTGTGATTGTCTTACCTGTGAGTGAATCCACATAAGAGTTTGAATAGTCAACAACAAACTTAAGGTCGCCGACTGTAACACCTGTACCGCCTGTGATTGTCCAGGTGTATGTGTTACCGCTCTGAGATGCTTCTGAGAAAGTAACGTTTGCGTTATTTTCACAGGAGATTGTGGGAGTTGCTGCAAGAGCTGTATCAGTTGTAAATACAACCTGAGGGCTTGCAGGAGTCTCGTCACAGTAATACTGTGCAGTATAACCTGAGTTGATTTTCGGCAAACCTGAAGGAGTTGCCGGAACGATTGTTGTACCGTTTTTGAATGTTGCGCCATCTGCGTTTTCTGCAACACGGATAACCTTTGTTGATGTAAGAGTAACGGTAGGAACAACGAGTTTACCGTCACCTGTGTCAACTGCGGCTGTGTCAAAAACAACGTCTGCGTCAGCTGCTGACGCACCAACGATACCCATCGGGATCAATGAGAGAACCATTGCGATGGACAAGATGGCACTAAGGATGCGTTTGCTTTTAGCCATTTTTTCTTCCTCCTAAAAAAGAATCATCAAAATGTGTACAATGACACACATATAGACATCTAAATTATAGTAAATTAAGTCAAAAAAGTCAACTGTATAAACCATAAAAAACGTATAAAAACACACAACACAATGCATTTTTTTGTTGCGATTTAAACGTTGCATTTTCTTTTCGTTAATATAAACAAACAACCGATGTTCATAATGGTAAATTTGCTGAAAAGAAAAAAGTCGGAACTCTTTTTTTAACAGCACTTCAAAAAGAATTACAAACAAAGTTGACAAAGCACTGACAGATATTGTATATTCAGACACGTAAAACTATATGAAAGGACACAGACAATGAGAACAAAAGTTAAGATAATTTCAGTTATCCTTGCAGTTGCTGTTGTTGTCGGCACAGTAATGATTATGCGTTCAGAATCAACAAAAATCGATCTTGGTGAAATCACCATTGAATCGGTACCGCAAAAAAGCACGGAAGCGACACGTGTTATGTCGTTCAACGTCCGTTGCGTAAGCGACAAAGAAGGAAGCATTTATACCCGTTCGCAGATTGTGACAGCAATACTTGACCAATATGCACCCGATTCTTTCGGTGTTCAGGAAGCAACGCCAGAGTGGTTGGACATAATCGACGACAAGCTCGATGACCTGTACGCACGGGTTGGTGAAGGAAGAAGTCCTATTGAAATGTTTACGGAGTACAGCGCAGTTTATTACCGCAAGGACAAATTCAATCTCCTTGACAGCGGAACGATATGGCTTTCCGAAACACCTGAAAAGAAATATACAAAGGATTTCGATTCGAAGCACAACCGTATCGCTTCCTGGGCTGTGCTCGAGAACAAGGAAACAGGTGTTAAATACACTCACATCAACACCCATCTCGACCATGTGCTTGAAAGCACAAGAGTTGAACAGTCAAAGGTTCTTCTAAATAAAATCGCAGAGCTCGAAAAAGAGACAACTATTATCTGCACCGGTGACTTCAATACATACGAAACTGCACAGGCCTATTCGGTTATGACAGAAAAAATGACAGACACAAAGCTCGTTGCCAAAAATTCTGACACCGGAATTACGTTCCACAAGTACGGAACGATTGAGGAGCACAAGGATGGAGCAATCGACTTCATCTTTGCAACAGAAGGTACAGAAGCTGAGATGTATAAAATTATCAGAGATACATTTAAAGGCTTTTATCCGTCAGACCACTACCCTATCGTTGCTGATGTTATATTATAAATTTGAGAAACGCACATCCGATTTTTCACGGATGTGCGTTTTGCATTGCCTATAAAGTTTTTAACTTCGTTAACAAGATTTCGTTCTGTCAGTTTGCAAGTGGTTTTTCAATAATCTCCACGTTGTTTAGATTACCACCGTTTACATACTCACCATTTTGGTAATAAGGCTCTGAATTGATTTTTACAACTGCATTGGCCGGTACATATAAAACAGCTTTTGCATCCTGCGGAAGAGTAAGGTTGACAATATAATCCTCCGAAGATTTCTCGCAGTCAAGAGTAATTAAGCCTTTTACGCTCGGCACAGTACAGTTGATGCTTTCTGACAGAGTATACTGGGGATCAATGTTTACCTTTTCGTATCCTGCTTCAAGCGGAGAGATACCGGCAAAATACTTGCTCATTATAACAAGAGGGCCACCGCTCCAAGCGTGATTCATAGTGCCACGCCAGGAATCCCAGAATTCCCAGAGAGTGGAATAATCCTCGCACACCATACCGTCATATCTTTCCTTGATTCTGTCCCTTGCGGCTTCATACTCACCCATTTTGCAAAGGGCTTCAAGAACATAGTACTCCATATACGGGCTTGAATTCTGAGTTGTCGTAAGCACATTTTTGATCGTTTCAAATTGACCTTTTTCTGCAAGTCCCGATAAAACCGCAAGCGCATTAGCTCTGTCGTCAGGCTTTCTTACGTCATCGCTTTTAAAACCTTCTTCCGTCCAGAGTGACTTGTATCCCTTTGAGATAGTCTCTTTTCTTTCGGCGATGAATGCGATATCTTCATCTTTTTCTAAAAGTACTGCCATTTTCTCTGTGGCGGAAAGTGCATAGTAAACCCAGGCATTTTCGATAGCCGTCATATCTGCCTTATCGCCCCAATCAGGCCAATCCCACGATCCGCCGCGGTGGACTACAAGATTGTTGTCACCGATTTCCCAAAGCTTAAGGTAATCAAGCGAAGCGTCATAGACTTTTTCGACAAAAGCCTTGTCACCCGTATATTCATAGTAAGTGTAAAAACCTACGATTCCTGCGAGCTGTTGAACGGGAAGCTCAAAATAGTCACCGCTTATAGGAACAACAGTCTGAAGCACTTTTGTTTCAGGGTCGATGTGAGAAAGCATTGCCTCAACGCCCTTCTGATAAAGCAGGTAGGAGTTGCTGTCCATAGAGTACATCGTCATAATCATTTCGTTTGTGACGTCGCCCCACCACTGTGCTCGCTCTCTGTCGGGGCAGTCCATATAATTGTCCCTCATTGTGACATAGAGAGTACGCAAAGACTTCTGCCACAAAGAATTCATAAATTCGTCGTCGCACTTGAAATCGCCGCAGAATGAACTGTCATATCCTGTTTCACGGAATTTAAGCGAAACGATTGTAACTCCACGAGGTATTTTATAAGTAATATGCTCACCGTTGAACCAGCCTAAAGATTCGAACTCCTGCTCTCCTTCTTTGGTTACATATGTGGTTGAAACCGCACCGATCAAGGTGTTTTCCGTTGTTATGCGGATCTTTTTACCTTTAGGTGCTATGATTTTAAGATATGGGGTAAGCTGTGCATTATAGGGAATATCCACGGTGATTTCTTCACCCATAAGTTTTTTAACGGTATAGTTTTCGTAGTCCTTTGAATTCTCGTAGTCTTTAAGGCCGTAATCCTTCAGAAACGGTATTCCTCTGGGATAAAGCTTACCGTAAGCACCTTCACCGCCAACGGCATATTCGGTAGCATTTTCCCAGCCCGAAACATCATAGCCTGCGTTTATCCAATCTCCCATATCCTTCCTTGCATCGAAATAAATGCTGTATTCGGGGATTCTGTAGTTCGGCGGATAAAGCGGACTGTCGATATACGCGCTGTGTCTTTTCACTTTCCAGCCGTTGTCGGAAATTATGCTGATGTCTTCACATATTGCTTCAAAAAGGAAACCGCCCTGGCCGCTGCTGTCATATGAATAACTTGTCTCTGTATCCCAATACCACACCAATGCGCAGATCGAGTTTTCACCCTCTTTGAGGAAAGGTGCAATATCAATGCTGTCATAGTATCCGCTGTTTTTTGCAGGTCCTCGTTTTACGTTTCCTTCAAAAACAACGGTTTCTCCGTTTATGTAAAGCCAATACTTTGAATCGGCTGAGATGTTTGCAACAAGCTCTTCGGGGACTTTGTCAAGATGGACTTTCTTATTAAAGCACATCCAGACGTTTTTCTCCGTCAGATTTTCTTTATCCCAGATCCATTTTGCCACCCAGTCGTTTTTCTCCTCGGTCGGAATAACACTGTATTCGGGAATAGTATCGGGAATAGTGTAATCGTTTGTATACGGTATCATTACTGTATCACCCCATGAAAAAATCGAAGTAATAAAAGCTGCCGCTATCGCAAGATAGGATATGATCGTCTGTATAACCTGCATAAGAACCTCCACAAATATCATTGATGCGTCAAAACTTATCAGCGTTATTCTATCATAGTTCGTACAGATATTCAAACCTGAATTATAAAAATGATAAAAAACACCGTTGCAAAACAGTATTGCAGCGGTGTTTTGAACATATTAAAATTAATCAGTTGCAAAGAATATCTGTTTCCATATATCTTACGCCCATATCGTAGAGCATTTTTGCATCCTCAATGGTATTGACTGTCCAGAAAGAAACACCGATACCTGCGTCGAGTGCAAGCTGAATTGTTTCCTGTGTATTTGCGCTGTAGCTCGGTGAGAGCCATACGTTGTCGCCTACAGCCTGTGCTGCCGCAATGTTTTCGGGTGTGATTTCGTCAATGAGATACCAGAGCTCAATCGACGGATTAAGTTCGTGAATAACCTTAAGCTGCTCAAGGTCAAATGAAATAATGATAGCCTGTTCGGTAAGTCCCTTCGCCTCAACTGCATCAACAACAGTATAAAGGAGATCGTAATTATCTGCCTTGATTTCAATCTGCGGTCTTGTAGATGTACCGACAAAAACATCAAGATACTCGTCAAGTGTAGCAATTCTCATATCAGGATATTTCCAGAAGTTTGCACCCCACTTGTAGCTGAACGTCTTAAGCTCCTCAAGAGTGGTATCCTCGATTTCAGCATACTGGCAGAACCATGAGCCTGTATCGCTGTTATGGTTAAGTACCCAGACATTGTCTTTAGTAAGCTGAATATCGCACTCTGCAGAGTAGTAATTGTTGTTAACAGCCTCAACGAAAGACATAGTGGAGTTTTCGGGAGCAAGTGCACTTACACCGCGGTGAGCTGTAAGATAAACAGGATCCTCAGGAGAACCTATTCCGTTTTCAGATATTGAAATAAGCTCCTGCGGAGGATTGAGAAGCTTTACAACGTGGTACACAGGAGACCAGGTTGACAAATAAATCGGGACAAGAATTACAGTAATGATTTTGTTGATAAACGCGAGCATTTTTAATCACCTTTCTTTATTTTAATCGTGTAAACAAAAAAACGTTCTCTTGCGAGAACGAATTTTTGGTGCTGGTGACCGGACTTGAACCGGTACGGTGTTGCCACCGAGGGATTTTAAGTCCCTTGCGTCTGCCGATTTCGCCACACCAGCGTATCTTGACGACCGTTACATTATACATAACGGTCGCCGTTTTGTCAATAATTAAAAGTAAAATTTATGCTTCAACAATTTCGCTCATCTTTGCGCGGATTGCATCAAGTCTTGCGTATGCATTGTCTCTGTCTGCATCCTGGATTGAATAGTAGAGCTTAATCTTCGGCTCTGTACCTGAAGGTCTGATTGCCATCCATGAACCGTCATTGAATACGTACTTGAGAACGTTCTCCTTCGGGAGGTCACCGATACCCTTTGAGAAGTCGAATACTTCCTTGATACCGTCGAAGAACTTGCTGCCGTTCTCGCGGAATTCATTCATAAGGCTTTGGATCTTCTGTGCGCCGTCAATACCTTTAAGGGTGAATGTATCAAGTGCATCAAGATAGAATCCGTACTCTGCATAAATCTCGTTGAGTGCATCGATGAGAGTCATACCCTTATTGTAATAATATGCAGCCATCTGACAAACAAGAAGTGCAGATACGACAGCATCCTTATCTCTTGCGTGAGTACCTGTAAGGTAGCCGTAGCTTTCTTCGTAACCGATAACAAACTCTCTGTCACCGCTTACTTCATACTGATTGATTTTCTCGCCGATGTATTTGAAGCCTGTAAGAGTTTCAACAATATTAAGACCGAATTTTCTTGCGATGTTAGCGCCGAGTTCGCTTGTAACAATAGTCTTGACAAGAGTTGACTTCTCGTTAAGCTCAGCCTTTCTCATTGTAAGAACGAAGTTTACAAGCAAAGCGCCCATCTGGTTACCTGTAATAAGGACATACTTGCCATCGTGCTTTACACCTGCGCCGATACGGTCACAGTCGGGGTCAGTACCGAAAACAAGGTCTGCACCCTCTGCTTCAGCCTGCTTGAGAGCAAGTGTAAGAGCGTCCTTTTCTTCAGGGTTCGGAGAACGGACTGTTGAGAAATTGCCGTCGGGAAGCTCCTGCTCCTTGACGATAGAAACGTTCATTCCCTCGATAGCCTTACGCACGGGAATATTGCCTGTACCGTGAAGAGCTGTATAAACAATTTTGATATCAGACTTTTCTTCGTAAATTGACTGCTTCTTGACAGCCTCGAGGAATGCATCAAGAACTTCCTCTCCGATTGAAACAAAGAGACCTTTTTCCTTCGCTTCGTCAAGCGGCATATGAGCAACATTCTTGATATCCGTAACAGCGTTTACAAAATCGATAACCTTGTTTGCATACTGCGGAACGAGCTGGCAGCCGTTGGAATCATAAATTTTGTAGCCGTTATACTCCTTCGGGTTGTGGCTTGCGGTAAGCACAATACCTGCTGTACAGCCGAGATGCTTAACTGTAAAAGAAAGCACGGGTGTCGGCATAAGAGTGTCATAAAGGAAAACTTTGATTCCGTTTGCGCAAAGAACCTCTGCCGCGTAAGCTGCAAACTGTGCAGAATTGTTTCGTGAATCGTATGCGATTGCAACGCTGATGTTTTCTTTATACTCATCGACAAGATAATCTGCAAGACCCTTGGTAGCTTTGCTGACCGTATACTTGTTCATACGGTTTGCGCCTGCACCCATAACACCGCGAAGACCGCCTGTGCCGAATTCAAGATCCTTGTAAAATCTGTCTTCAATTTCTTTTTCGTCCGTAATGGCAAGGAGTTCTGCTTTTGTTTCTTCATCAAAACCGAGCCATTCCTGATACTTTGCTTTGTAGTCCATTTTTCATACCCCGTTTCTAACATTAAATTCCAAATAAATCATATCACAAATTTTTTACATAGTCAATAAAACAAATTCGACATATTATTACATTTTAACGCGAATTAATCTATTGACCAACGACCCAAAAAAAGGTATAATACTATAGTTAATCAGATTATCATGAAGGAGGCGAACAAAATTACAAAAACGAATAAAAAGACCGTGAAGAAATCCCGTGAAGATCACATCCGTTCACTGCTTTACATTGTTTCCGTTCTAAGTCTTATTCTTGCTGTTGTTTTTATAGTCTTGCTCGTCCTTTCTAAAATCTCCTATGTCCAGCAATGGTACCAGACTTACATCAAATATCTTCTCGAAGCAGAACGATCAGTCGAAACAATGGACGACAAAGCAAGTGTTTTCGTAATAATAATTTTCCTTTATGTTTTCAAAGCAATTTTTCCGATTCAGTTCTATCCCCTTTCGGTTCTTTGTGCGATTACGAGTACGGTTTTTCCCGCATATTTCTCGCTTCCGATCAACCTTGCAGGTCTTTCGGCTTTCTTCTCGATAAGATACTATTGGGGTCGAAGAGTCGGCTCAGACGCTATCCAGAGTATACTCAAGAAAAATGTTACGATACGAACAGTTATTGAAAGTGACGGAAAAGGAAATCCGTGGTTGCTCGCTCTTTTCAGGCTTATACCGAGCATACCGCCCAACCCCGTAAGCAAGCTGTACGGAGCTATGGGATTTGTATACCGCGACTATATAATACTTTCACTTCTCGGATTTTTGCCGCAGCTGATTACTTACACCTTTATCGGACGTAACGTGTTTAATCCGCTTTCGGCGGCATTCCTTGTTCCGTTTATACTTTTGTTTGTTTTAATAAGCATTTCAACCTTTGCTTTAAGCAAGATTTTAAAAATTCAGTACAGGAGGAAATCCACACATGGCTAATTCAATCCAACTTAAAGAAAAACTCGCTTCAGGTGAGTTTGACTCAAGACTCAAAGAAGTTTATTTAAGCGACGATGCCGTCTGCGCACAGAAAACACGCCAGGCGGAAATCATTGACGCTTACGTTGAGCTTTTCGGCGACAACGACAACCTCGCTCTTTTCAGCGCACCCGGCAGAACAGAAGTCGGCGGCAACCACACAGACCACAACCACGGTAAGGTTCTTGCTGCGAGCGTTAACCTTGACACAGTTGCTGCTGCCGCAAAGCGCGACGATATGATCGCTTGCGAAAAGAGCCTCGGCCACGGTATAATCGAAATTGATATTTCCGACCTTGAGCCGCACGAGAACGAATTCGGCAAATCGTCAGGTCTTATCCGCGGTATGTGTGCAGGATTCAAAAAGTATGGTTACAACATCGGCGGTTTCAATGCTGCAAGCGCAAGCTGCGTTCTTGCAGGTTCGGGTCTTTCATCTTCTGCAGCTTACGAGGTTCTCATCGGTACAATTCTCAACCATCTTTACAACGACGGTCAAGTTTCTCCTGTTGACGTTGCAAAGATTGCACAGTATGCAGAAAATGTTTACTTCGGCAAGCCCTGCGGTCTTATGGACCAGATGGCAAGTTCCGTCGGCAGTTTTATTACAATCGACTTCAAGAACCCTGCCGAACCTGTAATCAACAAGGTTGAATTTGATTTCGCTGCTTGCGGACATTCACTGTGCATTGTAGATACAGGCGGAAGCCACGCTGATCTTACTGATGACTACGCAGCTGTGCGCGGTGAGATGAAAAGTGCAGCAGGTGTATTCGGAAAAGATGTTCTTCGTGAAGTTCCTGAAGAAGATTTTATGGCACACATCAAGCAGGTCCGTGAGGAATGCGGTGACCGTGCGGTTCTTCGTGCTGTTCACTTCTACAACGAAAACAAGAGAGCTATGGCTGAAGTTGAAGCTCTTACAAACGGCGACTTTGACAAATTCAAGGAAATCGTTATCGAAAGCGGACGTTCATCATATATGTACAATCAGAACGTATTCACAACCAAGGCTCCGCAGGAGCAGGGACTTTCAGTTGCTCTTCTTCTCTGCGAAGAGATGCTCAAGGGTAAGGGCGCATGGAGAGTTCACGGTGGCGGATTCGCAGGTACAATCCAGGCTTTCGTTCCCAATGATATGCTCGAAGAGTTCCGATCAACAATCGAAGCTGTTTACGGCAACGGCTCCTGCCACGTTCTTTCAATCAGACCTTTCGGCGGAATCAAGCTTTATTGATTAAATACATAACAAAGATTAAATCCACGGGTTTGTGCCCGTGGATTTATATTATATAACAAAACGGAGCAGATTATCTGCTCCGTTTTATTGTATTACTCAGAAATTAACTGTTACTGTCTCTCCTGCGGAAAGAGTAACTGTCTTGGATTCGCCTGAAAGTCCGCTGGAAACGGTGATTGTCTGGTCGATATCCGAGGTTATTGTTGCCGACACTGTACCCTTTTCAAGGTTCCACGTCATATTGTCAATCGTTGCCTGAGTTCTTGCTTTGATACCGTTGATTTCACCGACACCGAAGCCTGAGTACGGCACTGCAGGGAGAAGTTCAATCTTACCCGTATTTGAGAAAAGAAGGCTTTCATGAACAACGCCCAGATATCCGATTGCAAAGTCCGTACAGTAAGCACTGCTGCGGTTATAGTGGTGGTTTGTCATCAATGAATCGTAGAAAATACCGCGGCTTACAAGGTCAACAAGTGCACCGGTTACATTTTCAGAATCCTTGAGTCTTGCAGAAATAAGTGCTCTGTGAACGAAAGCGTGGCTTGCTTCGTTTTCACTTGCTCTGTTTTTGATTGCCTGAACGCAAGCGTTGTAGAGAGCAGGATTTTCCTGTGTTTCAAACATCGGCCAAGCGCAGTAAAGGTGGCTGAGATGTCTGTGAAGGTTATTCTCCTCGAAGTCAGTTGTTGCCCACTCCTTAAGCGCACCTGTTTCGTCATAAAGATACGGCGGAACCTTTGACTTGAGCTCTTCCCACTTGCTTGTATCGGCATCAACATCAACACTCTTCATAATGTCGATAAGCATTTCGAATGTGCTGTTGCAAGCTGAAATATCAATAGCTGTGTTTGCTGTTGAGGGGTTCGGATAGTTTGCAGGATTATTTTCGGGTGAATAGCTCGGAAGAATTGTATATGTCTCGCCTTCTTTAAGCTCAGTCTTACCCTTTTCATAGTGGATTCTGCCTTCAGCATCTGTATAATACTCAGGTGAGAACATCTGATCCCAATAATTTGCAGCCTTAACAAGAAGCGGAAGAAGAATTTCACTTCTGAGGTCGAGATAACCCTTTGCTTTGATCGCCTCAATCTGTGCGTCGGTAAGATCTTCTTCTGTTACTGAAAGAACGGATCTGAGACTGTCGAGATCGAACTGATCGTTCAACGGAATCTGAACGTCGCCGTAGCACTGAAGTGTTTCATAAAGCGGCTGAAGCATCCAGTTTGTACCTGCATTCCAGTAGCGGAACGGATAAGCATAGTTTGTTTCTGTGAGTACTGCTCTGTCACTGTCGGAATGAACAGGGGCCTGAATTGCATCTGTGTATCCGTGTGTTGCCTTCGCATTCTCCTCCCAATCAGGAACCTGACGGAGAATGAAGTTTGCAAAGCCAAGGTACGCGCTCTCCATATTGCTTGTGTTCATTGAAGAAACCTGGAGGTTAACATTAGCATCCTGAGTGAAACGACAACCCCACTGGGTATTCCATTCACCTGACCACATACCGCCAAGACGCGGTGTTGCTGTGCCTGCACAGCAGAGGTAAGCATATCTTGCATTATAGTAGAATCTTTCCATAAGGTCAGAATTGAGATCTTCCTTAAGGATCTGAGAAAGGACGAGCTGTTCATTCGGCTTTTTGCTGTTACCTTCACCAAGTCGGAATGTTACGGCATTGTATTCCGGAGTAAAGATATCCGTATGCGCTTTAAGTGCATCGCCATAGCTGAATTTTCCGTCTACTGTATACTTATCAGCAACTGCCTTTGCCTTTGCAACGAGTGAATCAACAAGCTCGTAGCTTTCAGCTGCTGCAAAATCATCGTATGCACCCATTTGGTGTGTTCTGCCTGAAACAGCGATAAGGTAAACATTATCTGCATCCTTAATTTTGATCTGCGGATTTGTGTCTGCGCAGTACTGTGCATCCTTTACTTTCTTACCTTCTTTAAGTTCCTTTGAACCGCCCTCAGTCACAACATAAACAGTTGTTGAATAGCCGCCTTCTTTAAGCTCACTATTCTCATAGTTCGGATAATGAGCAACAAAGGAAATATAATCACAATCTTCGCCTACAAGCTTTTTATACTTAAGGTTAACTTCATCACTCTGACCGTACTTTGCATAAGCAGAAATATTATCCATTGAAAGAGTGATATCAACCTTACTGCCTGTTGTAGATGAGCCGATCTTTGTGATTGTAACGTCATCTGCCTGAGATGTAAAAGTTTTTCTTTCCCATGTGCCACAGATATCGGAATATCTTACGCCGACCTGTGCTGTTTCGTAGTCGGTATACCTTGCATAACCTGTACGAAGAAGCTTATTTTGCTTGATCCGGAGTGTTCCGCCCGGATGATAAGCATAAACAAAATCATATGTAAGGTCATCAACGATATCCTCTCCTGCAGTTATGCTCTGTTTTACATATTCAAGTTCATCTGCAGTATTCGGAGTGTAACGGATATTCTGATTTGGAAGATTAAAGTGCATGTACTGATAAATCAGAGTATCGCTGTACGGCGCACCGCTTGTGATAACACCCTGCAGTCCGTTACCTGAAACCATACCCTCTCGCCATGTTTCAAGGTTGTTTGAAGTTTCGCTCAGCTCATAAAAAAGCTCTGAGTACGAAGCCTTCGTCGAATCGGAAAATTCGGTTTCAATCTTGTTGTAGACCGTGAACGGAGTAAGGCCCGAGCCTATAAAAGAAAAAACCGTCAGGATAATTGTGAGAATACGAATAAAAACTCCCATTTAATCTGCTCCTTTGTTTGTGATATGAATATTATAATCTCAATTTGCATTAATTACAAGAACAAAAAAGCAGAAAGACGGCTCTTTCTGCTTTTTATTATTGCTGTATCAATTTTTCGAGCACTTCTTCGAAACGCTTGTCCTGTTCATCCGTTCGTTTTGAAGGGCCTTTGAGCCTGCCACCCGCGTTACGGATTTTCTTTGAAACGTAACGTGAGAAGAGAAGCTCATCTATGTTCTTATCCGTGAACACAAGTCCGTTCTGGCTCAGAGGAACAGCCTTTCTTGCAAGACACATCGCGGCAAGACCGTAGTCCTGAGTCACAACTATATCCCCTGCAGAAACAAGGTTAACAAGCCTGAAATCGACACTGTCCGCACCTTTTTCAACAACGACGGTTTTTGCGCCTTCTTTTTGAAATTCGTGTGCCGTGTCGCATATTATAAAGCACTCGAGCGAATATTTTTTCGCAATTCTGACGGTTATATCGACAACGGGACAACCGTCAGCATCGATGAATATTTTCATATTAAAGAGCTGCTACGATTTCCTTTGTATCTCTTGCGATCATAAGCTCTTCGTTTGTGCAGACAACATAAACCTTAACCTTTGAGTCAGGTGTTGAGATTTCGCCCTCAGGACCTCTTCTCATTGAATCGTTAACTGCATAGTCGATTTCAACGCCCATAAACTTGAGCTTATCGCATACACGGTCTCTGTACTGCGGATTGTTTTCGCCGATACCGCCTGTGAATACGATTGCATCTACGCCGCCCATAGCTGCTGCGTAGCTACCGATGTACTTTGTGAGCTGGTGGCAGAGCATTGACTCAACAAGCTTTGCTCTCTCGTCGCCTTCTTTTGCACGAGCTTCGATTGTTCTGTTGTCGCTTGTGCCGCAAAGGCCGAGCATACCTGACTTCTTGTTCATAACTGCATCCATCTGGTCAGGTGTAAGGCCTTCCTTCTTCATAATGATAGGAACGATAGCCGGGTCGATTGAACCGCAGCGTGTACCCATCATGATACCTTCAAGAGGTGTAACGCCCATTGTTGTGTCGAAGCACTTGCCGTCAACAACAGCAGAAATTGATGAACCGTTGCCGAGGTGGCAAGTGATAACCTTACTGTGCTCGGGGTTGCCGAGGAGATCGATTGTCTTAGCGCTTACGAAACGGTGAGATGTACCGTGGAAGCCATAACGGCGGATACCGTACTTCTCGTAATACTCGTAAGGAAGAGCATACATATATGCATAGTCAGGCATTGTCTGGTGGAAGCCTGTATCAAAAACAGCAACCTGAGGAACATCCTTCATAATTGCCTGGCAAGCCTTGATACCTGTAAGGTTTGCAGGGTTGTGAAGCGGGCCCCATTCGAAGCATTCTTTGATTGTTTCTTCAACTTCAGGTGTAACAAGAACTGAACCGCTGAACTTTTCCGCACCGTGAAGAACGCGGTGACCAACAGCATCAATTTCGCTCATTGATGCGATAACGCCGTTTTCTGCGCTTGTAAGAGCGTCAACAACAACCTGGATAGCTGTTGCGTGGTCAGGCATAGCAACCGGCTTGTCCTTGATATTTTTGCTTTCGTCAGCAGGAACTTTGTGTGTAAATGCGCTGTTGTCGTTGCCGAGCTGTTCGCAGATACCCTTTGCAAGAACTGCTTCATTGTCCATATCAATAAGCTGATATTTAAGAGATGAGCTTCCTGCATTAATAACAAGAATTTTCATGATTTTTCCCTCCAAGATATTGTATCTATTTGATTTCTGTTATATTATAAACACATAGATCGTGTTTTTCAAGTCAAAATTTACATTTTGGAGGATTAAAGTATGAAAATCGGCGGAATTGTTGCAGAATATAACCCTTTTCATAACGGCCACAAGTATCAGTTGGAGAAGTCCGTTGAGCTTGGCGAGCTGACACACACCGTCGCCGTGATGAGTTCGAACTACGTGCAGCGCGGTGAAGCGGCAATCATTTCAAAATGGGCAAGAGCCGAAATGGCTGTAAAAAACGGAATCGACCTTGTAATTGAGCTTCCTACACTCTGGAGCACATCCTACGCGCAGAGATTCGCTGAAGGTGCGGTTTCGCTCCTTGATGCGCTCGGTTGCATTGACGTGCTCAGCTTCGGAAGCGAAAGCGGAAACATCGAAGAATTAATTGCCTGTCAGAAAGCTATTAACAGTGAGGAGGTTTCCGAAAGGCTTAAGGATAATCTTGATGTAGGTCTCGGATTTGCAACCGCACGTGCGGAAGCGCTTCGTTCTGTGTGCGGAAACAGATTTTTTGATATGCTTGAGGGGGCAAATAATACGCTCGGTATTGAATATCTCAATGCGCTTGAAAGGCTTGGTTCGGACATCGTGCCGATGACGATACGCCGCAAAGGCGCCGCACACGATTCGATAATGCGCAGCGACAACTTTGCCTCAGCATCGGAAATACGCAGAATGATACTCAAAAACAACAAAGAATGGGAAGATTTTGTTCCGCAGAGTGTTGCCGACGTATTCAACCGTGAAATAAAAGAGGAAAAAGCGCCCTGCCTTAACGAGAAGCTTGAATTCAGCATTCTTTGCTGTATGCGTCAGCTTTCTGCCGAGGATATCGGACTTTCACCCGACGTAAGCGAGGGCATCGAATACCGCATACATGAGGCGGCACTCAAGGCAAGAACGCTCGACGAGCTTTACGCTTTGGCAAAGACAAAACGCTACTCGCACGCAAGAATCCGCAGAATCGTGCTTCACGCATTTATGGGATTCGTTGCTGACGATTACAAAGGAAATCCGCCTTACATTCACGTACTTGCGATGAATGACAACGGAAAAGAGATCCTTAAGGAAGCAAAAGAAAAAGCAAAACTGCCGATTGTTACCAAAGCTTCGGATTTTGACGAGCTTGACGATTACGGCAGACACGTTTTCTCGCTTGAAGATATGTGTACGGACGTTTTCTCACTCTCCTCACCTGCCATTCTGCCGTGCGGAAGAGAGAAGACAAACGGAATTATTGTGTTATAAAATATGGTTAATATTGAAAAAGGAAGTGTCATGGTGACACTTCCTTTTTGTTAATCAATGTTCAGATTTTTCAATCGTTCATATTCTTCCTGAGTAATCTCAATCACCTTACCGTGCTTGAAGCCGTACGGGAATGTGAATTCACCGTCAGCCCGGGTAAAATCTGCATCACCCGGCTTCGAAGAAACAAAGGGTACATACCCCATTTTATCCTTTGCACAACCGAAGAAATCGAGCATCATACACCACCTGCCGTCGGGCAGAGTGTAAGTCGTCGGTCCTTCGTATGAGCCGGGATTCGGAATTTCCTCATCCATATATTTTTCAAAAGCTTCGTCGTGGTCAAACGGACCGTAAAGATTCTTTGACGTAGCGTGCATATTCATCGGAGGATCTGACGAATTCTTGTAAAACAAGTGATACGTGTCCCCTACTTTAGTTATGTGGGAATCAAGGATTTCGTTCTTCTTGGTAAAGTAGAGCTTCGGTTCGGAAAAAGTTCTGAAATCCTTGGTCGTACTGCAGTAGATAGACATATGAGTAAAATTATCTTCTGCAACGGTTGAACCCCAGTGGATAAGGTATTCTTCGTTTTCCTCGTCAAAGAATACTTCAGGCGCCCAAAGGCATCCGAAATCGTCCCTGCCGAAGTAAATGAATTCCTGCTCCGAGAAATTCACAAGATCGTCCGTTCTCCACATACAAAGCTTTTTACTGCCCGAGGAATTAACCTTTTTCCAGTCAACATTATAGTTTTCGTCCATACGGTAAGCGATACACAGATCCGTTGTGATTATAAAGAATCCGCCCGTATGAAGCCTTACGATTTCAATATCACGGCATCCTTTTTCACTTTTTGTACTTGTGAGGATCGGATTGCCGTTATTGACCTTTTCCCAGTTAAATCCGTCGGGACTGATGCCGAAATAAACCTGCTCTCCGTCAGGCGTTATTTTTTCTTTAAAATGCACAAACAGATATGGCATAATATCACCTTATTTTTTAAGTCTGATAACATTCCAGCTGAACGGCTTGAGCTCAACGGTAAGTGTTTTTTCGTCAACCGAAGGAACGGGATTATTGTGCGGTTTTACCTTGATATCGTTAAATGTGTTTTCGTCCTTTTTATCATAACCGTCCATTGAGATAAACTCGAAAGGCTTATATCCGTCGAAGTCCATAAGGTTAACATCAAGAAACATGCTTTCATCCAGACTCTTGTTAACGCAGAAGATTGCCATTTCGTCGTTTTCTTCGTCATAGGTTGCGATTGTTTCAAGGTACGGTACGTCCGTGAAATTCTTGCTGTCATATTTCGGACAGTCAACAAGCGGAAGAAGAGCTGATCCTCTGCCGTAGTTTGAAAGGTGCATAAACGGGAAATATGTCGGCTGTTCAAACACACCGCCGCCCGTCTGAGTGAAAATAGGCGCAATAACGTTGACAAGCTGTGCAAGACAGGCAATCTTCACGCGGTCACAGTGGCGCAGGAGTGTTATGAGCATTGAACCGACGAGGAGTGCATCCTCAAAGTTATAGATATCTTCAAGGAGCTTCGGCGCAACGCTCCATTTTTCGAACTTAGCGTTGTTTGAATGGTACCATACATTCCACTCGTCGAAAGAAAGATTGATAGTTTTCTTTGAGCGTTTTCTTGCCTTGATGTAGTCACAAGTGCAGATGATTGAATAAATAAAATCATCAAGCTCCATTGTAAGAGCGAGGAAATCCATTGCATCATCGTTATGGTTACCGTAATACTGGTGGAGTGAAACATAGTCGATGCTGTCGTAAGCAATTTCGAGGCTCTCTGCTTCCCATTTGCCGAAGGTTGACATATTTCTGCTTGAAGAACCGCAAAGAACTGTTTCAATCCCTGGCGAAGTCCATTTCATAAGCTTGGAAGCTTCGAGTGCTGTTCTGCCGTATTCGACAGCTGTTTTTGCACCCATCTGCCAGGGGCCGTCCATTTCGTTGCCGAGGCACCAAAGCTTGATATTGTGCGGGTTTTCAACGCCGTGTGATCTTCTGAGATCTGACCAATATGTACCCGACGGGTGGTTGCAGTATTCAACGAGGTTTCTTGCCTCATCGGGACCTCTTGTACCGAGGTTTACAGCCATCATACATTCTGTATTGGCTTTCTTGCACCAGTCAAGGAACTCGTTTGTACCGAACTCGTTCGGCTCTGTTGTTCCCCACGCAAGGTCAAGTCTCTTTGGTCTGTTTTCTACAGGGCCGACACCGTCTTCCCAATTATAGCCCGAAACAAAGTTTCCGCCGGGGTAGCGCACAACCGGCACATTAAGCTTTTTAACAAGGTCGATAACATCCTGGCGCAGTCCGTTTTCGTCTGCTGTCGGATGGCCCGGTTCATATATTCCGCCGTAAACAGCTCTGCCGAGATGCTCGATGAATGAGCCGTAAATACGTTTATCAATATCGCCGATTCTGAATTCTTTTGCAAGTGTTATTTTAGCTTTCATTTTTCCACCTACTATTGCTTTTTTAATACATATTACCATATTCTGAAGTTTAATCAATAGATTATTTGACTTTTTATGCAAAAAAGAGACAAGTTTTTCAACCTGTCTCTTTGTTATTCTTATCTTTTTATCTTGCCTAGGATCCTGACTGTTGAAAGAAGCATTTTGTAGCTGTGGCGTGAAAACAGCTCATAAACAAGCTGCCATTTCTTCTCAAGATCGGTTTTGACAAGATTCGGTTCTATAAAACCACGGTAAAACTCGTGTTCGCGGATATTACGAAAAACATCTATTTTCTGTTCATCAGTCAGATTGTCGCTTTGAGCAATGGCTTTGACTGTTCTCATTGCCGAGTAAGCAGAATTCGCCGCGTAAATCTGTTTCGTATTTTCACCGAGTAAATCCGTTCCTTTAAGATAATTTTCCCATGTGAATAATCTCACCGCAAAAATACTTTTGTATATGTCCGGATTTATTTTGTGAGTAAGGCTTTCAGAATGCATCCTGTAATTATAATAACATTCCGGAACAAAAACAATCTTCTCAGCATTTAAAAACGGATAAACAGATTGCAGAAAATCGTCAGCGTTTTTTACAAAAGAATACTTTTCAGCATCAATGGTATCATTCTTATAAAGCTCAGTTTTAACCGCTTTGGTGTTAAGCGAATTAAAATCCGTGCTCAACATAAACGACTTATAAAACTCTTTCCTGCCCTCGCCTTCAAAAACTCTTTTTTCGTTCCAGTGCGGAATTCCGGACTTCCGTACACCGTCAATAACAGCCTCGTGATAAAAAGAAATTATGTCACAATTTTCCTCATTCAGGAGTTCGTCCGCTCTTTCAAGATATCCGGGATCGTAATAGTCATCCGAATCGCAGAAAATACAGTACTCTCCGTTCGCATGATTTACTGCAAAAACTCTCGTTGCAAACGAGCCTTGGTTTTCATTATGGTAAACTTTTATGCGGCTGTCTTTTTTTGCGTACTCGTCGCAGATTGCACCTGAAGAGTCCTTAGAACCGTCATCGACCAGATTCAATTCAAAATCAGTAAAAGTCTGGTTTAATATTGAATCAATACATTCGTGCAGATATTTTTCTGCATTATAAACCGGTACATTAACCGAAAATCTTACTTTACTCATATCTGCCTCCCAAATAATCAAACGTTTTTCTGTAAATCCGCATTACTGCTTGTCCGGCAGCGTAATCCAATCACCGATTTTTCTCTCCCATTCCGGAGGAGAAAAAGGAGCAATTCCTGCCCCGGGGCAAAAAGTCATCTCGGAAAAATAAATTTTATTTTTAACATAATACAGATCTACTCTGGCAAACGGGAAACCTTCCGCCAGCTTCCTGCTTATTTCAATCATTGTTTCAAAATCTTCAGGCTTTTTAATTTCATCAATAATAGGTGCGTGATCCGTTCTGTAAAAAGGAGTCTTTTCCAAATTCAGATCAAGTATATTAAGCTTGGTTCCGGTCTTTTTTCCGTCATCCGTATAATCAATTGCGACGTATAAAAACTTGGGTTCACCGTTAAAGCAATAAAACTTGTAGTTTATAATCGTAGAAAGCAGCTCATCGATTTTCTGACACTCAAGCATTTCTTCACAGATAATTCTGGGAACAATGTCCTTATATGCCCACTCTCTGCTTGCAGGGAAATAGCTCTTTTTAAGGCCGGCATTAAGCTGTCGGACAACTTCTTCTCTGTTCAATTTACTTTTATCCCTGCACAGGCACATACCCTCACCCGAATTGTGCGTACACTTAAGCGCGAATTTATCCGGAAGTAAATCAAAATCAATTTCCTCAGCATTATCATAAACTCCGAGCAAAGGTACCAGATAATCTTCACCGATCATTTCAGCTACCCAGTCTCTGACAAGATACTTGTCTGCCAGCATTGTGTATTTGGGATCTCTGTCGTATATTTTAAGCCAATTCAGCTTTTCAGTAAACGTCTGCGGGTTTCCAAGATTGAGTTCCCTGCCGACCTTAGTTTTATAAAGTCTTTTTATATATTCCTCGTCGGACATATTATCATAGAAACCCTTGCCGGCCAGGATTGAAAAACGATATCCCGAATCGGTCAGAAACTTTACGCCCGATTTTAAAATGTGTTTCACGTCCATAGGAGATCATTCACTCTCTTCATCTTCATAAGTCAACATTTCTTTTACTATAAAAACAGGACGGTTTTTGCCTTGCATATACGCCCTTGCAAGATATTCACCGATCACACCGGTAAAAATGAACTGGATACCGCCTATAAGCAGCAACAGTGTAATTATTGCAACCGCAGACGAAAGCGAACCGGATATAATTCCTGCGATAAGTGCAATAACAAGATATATAAATGCAGCTGCAACAAAACCTATTCCTGCAAAAGTTGCAAGTTTTAACGGTGCAGTAGTGTAGCCAACTATACCTTCAACTGCATAGATGAAAAGTTTAGCCACTGACCACTTTGATTCACCGGCCGCTCTTTGCTGCACTTCGTAAGGAATATATTTTGTGTTAAAGCCTACAAAAGAAAACAGTCCCTTTGAGAAACGGTGGTACTCCGTAAGTTTTACAACCTCATCAACCATTTTACGGCGCATCAGACGGAAATCACTTGCTCCGGGATAAAATTCCACTTCACTGATAACGTTCATAAGCTTATAAAATCCGTTTTTAAGCAAAGAAACAACCTTACTCTCTTTGCGGCTTTCCTGATATGCAGCAATACAATCAACGGAAGAATCGTTTTCAAGTATGTGCAGCATTTCAAGAACAACCTCAGGACGTTGCTGAAGATCGGCATCAATAACGCAGGTATAATCCCCCGTCGTATTACAAAGTCCTGCATACATTGCGGCTTCTTTTCCGAAATTTCTAGAAAAATTTATAACTTTAACATTATCCGATACTTTATGAATTGCTTTAAGGATTTCATAAGTTTTATCCTTGCTTCCGTCATTGACAAAAACAAATTCGTAACTGTCAACCTTATCAGCAAAAACCTTGTTGGTTTCCTTGTAAAAATCATAAACAACGTCTTCTTCGTTGTAACAAGGAACAACGAGTGATAATTTCATCTTATTCTCTCCTTAATTCTTCAAAATATCTTTCTAAAGCGTCCTGCCAGGAGGGCAAACGTCTGAAATAGGGATCAAGACAAGTTTTCGACAGTCTTGAATTCAGTGGACGTGTTGCTCTGGTAGGATATTCGCTTGACGGTATCGGATTAATTTTTGTATTTTTATTGCCGAGCTTCATAATCGCTGCGGCGAATTCAGCCCATGAACAAAAATCTTCATTTGTTCCGTTGTACGTACCGTAATTTGAGCTGTGAATCATTTCAACTATAAGTTCAGCTAAATCGGGGGTATATGTAGGAGAACCTATCTGATCGTCAACAACATTCAGAGTATCTCTGCTTTCAGCAAGTCTGAGCATCGTTCTGACAAAGTTATTTCCGTTTATACCGAATACCCATGAGGTGCGCACGATAAAGTATTTATCAAGAACACTCTTTACAGCTTCCTCACCCTCAAGCTTTGTTTTGCCGTACACATTCTGAGGATCCGTAGCAGCCGATGGATCTATCGGTTCAGAACCGTGACCACCGTATACGTAGTCTGTGCTGACGTAGAGCATCTTAGCATCAATCTCTTTACAGGCTTCAGCAATATTCTTTGTGCCTGTAACATTCACCTTGTAACAGGTTTCAGCATCATCCTCAGCTTTGTCCACAGCAGTGTAAGCTGCGCAATGAACAACCGCATCCGGATGATAATTTTTTATGTATTCAACTGTCTGCATTTTATCTGTTATATCAAAATCCTGCAGATCAACACCTATGCACTCATCACAAGCCGACGAGCGGATTTTTTTTACAACATCATATCCTAATTGGCCGTTATAGCCTGTTACAAGTACTTTCATAGGAAGCTCCTGAATCAATATGTAAACTCAACATCGCTGTCTTTAAGAAGCGGTGCATTCATATCTTTCTGAGATAATATCGGGTTTTCAATTCCCCATTCAACTCCGAGCGACGGATCGTCAAAACAGACGCTTCTGTCGTCCGCAGGAGAATAGAACTCATCAACCTTGTACATAACCTCAACATCATCAGTCAAGGTAACGAAACCGTGAAGGCATCCCTTCGGGATGAAGAAGGATTTTTTATTTTCGCCTGAAAGCTCAACGGCATCCCACTGCATATAAGTCGGAGATCCCTTTCTTATATCGACTGCAACGTCAAGAATCTTACCGCGGATGCAGGTAAGAAGTTTACTTTGCGCTGTCGGATTAAGCTGACAGTGAAGGCCTCTTAACGTACCTTTTTCAGCTGAAAAAGAACGGTTATCCTGAACGAAGTCGATATCTATACCAACTTCGGCAAGCTTCTTTTTAGAGTATGATTCCATAAACCATCCTCTGTTGTCACCAAAAACATCGGGTTCAATGATAATAGCACCGTCAACCTTTGTTTTAATTGCGTTCATATTCAAAACTCCTTACAGCTTATGGGTTTTCTTTGCCCCAACGCGGACGCTCGCCGGACTCCGAGTAAATAATCTTACCTTCAGCAACCTTTAAAAGATGCTGACCGTAGGCAGACTTACCGTACTTTTTCGCAGATTCAAGAAGATTCTTCTTGGAAATCCAACGAGAGTTATATGCAATTTCTTCAGGTGCAGAAATCTTTATACCCTGAAGCTTTTCGATTGTTTTAATGAAATTACACGCATCTGTAAGCGCATCAACCGTTCCCGTATCAAGCCATGCAAAACCGCGTCCCATGAGTTTGATATCCAGATTACCGTTTTCGAGATAAATCTGGTTAATATCAGTAATTTCAAGCTCGCCTCTTGCTGACGGCTTCAGATTCTTTGCGTATTCAACAACCTTATTGTCATAGAAATAAAGACCTGTTACAGCATAATTTGACTTCGGCTCAGTGGGTTTTTCAACAATTGAAACGGGTTTGCCGTCCGCGTCAAATTCAACAACACCGAACTGCTCCGGATTTTCAACATAATAGCCGAAAATAGTTGCTCGGTTCTTATTCTTCGCAGCCTGTCTGAGCATATGGCCGAAACCGCTTCCATAGAAGATATTGTCGCCTAAAACCATTGCAACGCTGTCCTTGCCGATAAACTCTTCACCGATAATGAATGCCTGAGCAAGGCCGTCGGGACTTTCCTGCACTGCATAAGAAAGCTTGAGGCCGAACTGAGAACCGTCACCGAGAAGTGTTTTGAACTTCGGAGTATCGTCCGGTGTTGAGATAATGAGAATCTCTCTTATTCCTGCAAGCATAAGAGTTGACAAAGGATAATAAATCATCGGTTTATCGTAAACCGGAAGAAGCTGTTTACTCGTTACCATCGTTAACGGATATAATCTTGTACCGGAACCTCCGGCCAGAATAATACCTTTCATTAGCTTTTACCTCCATTGAATTATTCGT
This sequence comes from Clostridia bacterium, assembly GCA_017625835.1. Classification (GTDB taxonomy): domain Bacteria; phylum Bacillota; class Clostridia; order Oscillospirales; family Acutalibacteraceae; genus CAG-488. The sequence goes on along the minus strand of JAGAKF010000041.1, from coordinate 22,656 downwards.
TCCCGAATATTGTTCCGCCGTGACAGTCAATTCCGACTATCAGGGGAAAATCTTTGATTTCAATTCGTTTTACTGACTCGCAGCCAAGGTCAAAAAACGCAATCTCTTCACATTTTTCAACACATTTTGCCGCAAGCGCTCCTGCTCCGCCGATCGCACAGAGATACACTGCCTTGTTGCGGCAGATTGCGTCGCAGACGCCCTTATCGCGTTCACCCTTGCCGATCATAGCAGATAAGCCCTTATCAAGTAAAGTCGGGGCATACGGATCCATTCTGCCCGACGTTGTCGGTCCGCAAGATCCGATCGGCATACCTTCGGGTGCCGGAGTCGGTCCTACATAATAAATGCATCCTCCGTCGAGTTCAAACGGGAGCTCTTCTCCCGACTTGATCAGAGACATCAGTCTTTTATGCGCGGCGTCACGTGACGTGTACACTGTTCCCGAAAGAACAACTCTGTCCCCCGCCCTCAGCTCAGGTGCTTTTTCTTTAAGCTCTGATGTATCAAGAAAAATTTCTGCCATTATTTCTTTAACTCCTTGAGAAGCTTTTTGAGCAGTTTTTTTGCATCTTCGGGCTTCGTTTTATCATTATTTTCAAGCTTTTCAACAACCTTATCGATACGTTTCTGTGCATCGTTAAGCTTATCCTCAGCCGCGTTGACCAGTTTTTTAGCAGTCTCGGAAGCAGTTTCAACAAGGTCATCACACATTTTTACCGTCTCTGCCGCAAGATCTGCGCCACCGTCGCCTGTTTCGCCAAGTCTTCTTTCAAGCTGTGCTTTTTCGGCACTGAGCTTTTCCACCTGTGCTTGCAGATCGACAATCATTTTTTCATTTTCTTTGATATCCTTGCGCAACTGTTCAACCTGAATTTCTCTGTCCTCAAGATCACGGGACAACTTCAGGTTTGCCTTTTCTTTTTCATCAATAAGAACCTTATACTTCTGCTGAGTAGCTTTGAGCTGATGAATGTAGCTTATTACTTCAACACGGTCAAACCCTCCGAAAGGGGTCTTTTTGAACAAAACATCTTCCTTCAAAGCAAAATCTCCTTTTGATTTATATTATCTTACGTAGTAGATTTTTGTAACATCTGTTTTTGCCGATTGAATACCGTTTTCGGGCGAATAAGTATACATATCTCCCGCGCTGTATGTCTCATATGCTCCGACATTCTTCACGTAAGCAAAATTCTTTCCGCTGTATACGAAATTATTAAGGCTTACATCCTTATCAATTTCAGTATACTTGCCCTTTTCAAATACGGCTACACTCATAAGCTCTGCATCAGTCTGCTGACTTGAAAGAAGAAGCACGTAATCATCATCAATAACAGAATAGTCGTAAAGATTATCTGCGAGATGCTGTTTACCTCCGATTACCGAAAATCTGTAGAGCGAAGTATTTCCCGCTTCATCTTCCTTTGTGTAGTAAACATATCCGTTTTTATATTCAAAGCCCGAAACGTCACTGTCTACAAGCTCCGCATCAACGACTTCTTTTTCGGTAATTTCGTTATAATAAAGCTTTCCGCCCGATACGGCAAAAACATAATCCTTGGATCCAAAAATAAACCTTGCTCTTTTAAGATTATACTTTTCAAAGTCAAACTCATTAACCTTTGAAGAATCATACCACGCATAAATTGATTCATTGGAAAGCTCATCTGTACTGCCTATCAACTCAACAACGTAGTCAGCTGCAGCGGTTGCATTTTCTTTCTTCGCGAGCTTGACAAGGTCATCCATTTCGATCTGCTCTTCAACCTGAAGTATCGACTTTGCGTAAAGGAGTCTGGGTGTTCCGTGTGTAGAATAGCAGAGTATACTGTCAAGAGAAATGCCGGAAGCGAGCTCTTTCGACTTTCCGTTATATACAAAGCACGAATAAGTTTTTTCCATTGCAACGCCAAAATCAACATTATCAAGTTCTTCTCTTATTTCATCCCTGAGAAGCTTTGCGTCATATACCTTTTTAGCGGCGTTATATGCGTTATAATCAACCACATATCGGTCGAAAATGAAGCCGACATTTTTCATATAATCGCCTTCAGACGGACGTTCAAGCGTCGCATCCTTTTCATAATTCGGGTCGTTTATAAAGTCTCTCCAATCTACTGAAGATGTGTTCTTTTTAAAGTAATAAAGATTGCCGTTGACTTCGTAATCGTTGATATATACTTCGCTTACGTCTTCACAGACAGTCTTCGGCATTTCAAAATCCGTAATGCTGTAAATATCAATTTCCTGTTCTTTTCCTGTTTCGACAGTATAAAGAATTTCAAAACCTTCCTCGGAATCAAAGAATGCAACATAGCTGATGTCGCTGGCTACACTCTGCGAATTCTCGCCTACCCTTGCTCTGTGCAGCGAATAAATTGAACTGATGCGACGTGTAAAGTAAACAACATCACCGCTACCCGGCAGAAAAGCCTCTTCAACATTAGTTGCTACAAGCTCGTGCTTTCCTTCTTCAGCGTCATAAACGTAGCAGTTTTTCATTCCTTCTTCGGTTTTTGTATAGCACAGAAATCCACCGTCAGAGTTGATTTCCCAACCTTCATCAACACCACGGTCAACATAATAACCCTCTTTTTCAAGAGATTCTTTCTTGCTTATGTCAACGACTTTCAGGTCAAACTTTCCTGTTTCGGATGAAGTGCCGATGCTGTAATACAGCATCATTCCGTCTCCAGATACCTTTACTTCCTCCGCTTCGTACAAAGCATAAGTCTTTGAGTTCTGAAGAAGAATTTCATTTTTGCCTCCTGATGTATAAACAGCCTGAACAGGAGCCTCATTTGCTCCGCTTCTGATTAACAGCGCAATGCCACCGGCAATGATTGAAATAACAACCGCCAGCGAAACGGCCGATGTAATCAGCTTTTTGACCTTTTTATTTAACTTTTTATTCAAAATCGTCGGAAACGAAATTTTTTTCTTTTTTATATCAGCTTTCTGACTTTCAGGATTTTCTCCTGAATATTCAGAAGCATCGTATTCCGGGACAAAAACCTCTTCAAGAGGCTGAATATCGCCCGAAAAATTCATAGTGTCATAAATTGGCAAAAGCTCAGACTCATCCACAGCCCGAGCATCATCGTTATATTCGTTATTGTAAATATTGAGTTCTTCTTTATTTTTCATTTTATCTCCACCACATGTTGAATAAAACGAATGGGATTTTTCATTTTACCTGACTGCTCCGCATTAAGCGGAACAGTCAGATCATAAAAGTTTATTTCATTGAAACAGCTTTCTTTGCTTTCTCAACAATGTTTGAAGCGCAAAGACCGTAGATCTTAAGCATCTCAACTGCAGGGCCTGAAGCACCGAACTTATCTTCAACACCGACTCTTACAACAGGTACGGGATACTCTTCACAGACAACCTCTGCAACCGCTGAACCGAGACCACCGATGATGTTATGCTCTTCAGCTGTAACAAGTGCGCCTGTTTCTTTTGCTGCCTTGAGGATGATGTCTCTGTCGATAGGCTTGATTGTGTGGATATTGATAACTCGTGCAGAGATTCCCTCTTCCTTGAGCATATCCTTGGCAATCATAGCTTCGTTTACCATAAGGCCTGTTGCAATGATTGTTACATCGCTGCCATCAGCCATTTCGATACCCTTGCCGATTTCGAAATTGTAGTTGTCGGGATCGTTGAATCTTGGCACTGCAAGTCTGCCGAATCGAAGGTAAACAGGACCTTCATACTCTGCTGCTGCAAGAACAGCTGCGCGTGCTTCAACATCGTCTGCAGGGTTGATGATAACCATACCCGGAATTGTTCTCATAAGTGCGATATCTTCACAGCACTGATGGCTTGCGCCGTCTTCACCGACAGAAATACCTGCGTGAGTTGCACCAAGCTTTACGTTGAGGTGAGGATAGCCGATTGTATTACGAACCTGCTCGAAAGCACGGCCTGCAAGGAACATTGCAAATGAGCTTGCGAATACAGTATGACCTGTTGTTGCAAGACCTGCTGCAACACCTACAAGGTTAGCTTCAGCGATACCTGCATCATAGAATCTTTCCGGGAAAGCCTTTTTGAAAGCGCCTGTCTTTGTTGCTGCTGCAAGGTCGGCGTCCATAACTATAAGACTTTTATCCTTTTCGCCCAATTCAACCAAAGCCTGGCCATAAGCATCTCTGGTTGCGGTTTTAATTACATCTGCCATAATTACGCCTCCAATTCTGCAAGCTTTTCCTGAAGCTCTGCCATTGCCTTTTCGTACTGCTCAGCATTCGGAGCTGTACCGTGCCATGAGCACTGGTCTTCCATAAATGAAACACCGCAACCCTTGACTGTTTTAACAATGATAGCTGTCGGCCTGCCCTTTGATTCTGCAGCTGCTTTGAATGCTGCGTCGATTTCATCGAATGAATGACCGTAAATTTCGATTACGTTCCAACCGAAAGCACGGAATTTTTCGGGAATCGGATACGGAGAATTGACTTCTGCAACAGAACCGTCAATCTGAAGGTTGTTGTTGTCAATTACTGCACAAAGATTGTCAAGACCCTTAGCTGCAGCGAACATAGCTGCCTCCCAGACCTGACCTTCCTGAATTTCACCGTCACCGAGGACTGTATAAACTCTGTAATCCTTACCGTCGATCTTTCCGCCGAGAGCCATTCCGACTGCTGTTGAAATACCCTGACCGAGAGAGCCAGTGCTCATATCGACACCCGGAGTGAGCTTCATGCTGGGATGACCCTGAAGCATTGAGCCGGGCTTACGGAGATTCTTGAGCTCTGAAACCGGGAAGAATCCCTTATGAGCAAGAACTGCGTAAAGTGCGGGAGCTGTATGTCCCTTTGAAAGAACGAAACGGTCTCTGTTCTCATCCTTCGGATTTTTCGGGTCCACGTTGATATGCTCAAAATAGAGATAAGTAAGAACATCTGCTATTGACAGTGAGCCACCCGGATGACCTGATTTTGCATTGAAAACGCCTTCAATTACACCCATGCGAACGTTGCATGCTTTAATCTGTAACTGTTTTTTTGTTGCTGCGTCCAAAATAACACCTCCAATAAATTAACGGTTACGTTTTAAACGTCACCTAACGACTGACTTTTTAAAAAGTCTGTAAAATATTCGGGCAATTCTGCCTCCAACTCAATGTACCTGCCGTCACGTGGATGAACGAAACCGATCAATCCTGCGTGAAGACACTGTCCACCGAGCGAAACAACTCCGTTTTTCGGCCCGTACACCATATCACCCGCTACCGGATGGCCGATATGAGACATATGGACTCGTATCTGATGGGTACGTCCCGTTTCAAGAGTTACTTTTAAAAATGAAAATTTGTCATTCTGCGAAATGACTTCATAATGTGTGACTGCGTTACGCGAATTTTTGGGCGTTACGCACATTTTTTTACGATCCTTGGGACTTCTTCCGATCGGCGCATCGACTGTTCCGCCGAGATCCTTGAACTTACCGTGGACAACGGTTCTGTACTGCCGTTTAAAAGAGTGCTCTTTAATCTGTGCGGCAAGCTTTTCGTGCGCAAAGTCGTTTTTAGCAACAATCAGAAGTCCGCTTGTATCTTTATCAATTCTGTGAACGATGCCGGGTCTGATAACTCCGTTGATTCCCGAAAGGCTGTCTCCGCAGTGGTAAAGCAACGCGTTTACGAGCGTTCCGTTATAATTGCCTGCGGCAGGATGAACAACCATTCCTCTCGGTTTATTGACAACGAGCAAGTCGTCGTCCTCATATACAACATCAAGAGGAATGTTTTCAGGCTTCGCTTCGATTTCGACAGGCTCGGGAGGTACGAAAGATACCTCGTCACCTGCTGAAAGCTTGAAACCTTTAGAAACAACCTTGGAATTAACGGTCACTTCCCCGTCATCAAGAATTTTCTGTATGTGTGAACGTGTGTACTCTGTGAGAGAGGATAAAGCCTTGTCAATCCTCTGTCCCGAAAAATCGTCGGGCACGGTAATCAGGATTTCATCCATTCTTCTCACCTGCTTTTTTCTGTTTTTGTTCTTTTATGATATCATAAACAGTATAGCCTATTATCATAAAAGCTCCGCAGGTTACAAGAATATCAGCAAAGTTGAATACTGCAAAGTTCATAAACTGAACTTCGATATAGTCAATCACAAAGCCACGGAAAATACGGTCGATAAGATTTCCGAGTCCGCCTGCAATAACCATTACGGCACAAACTCTGTAAAACTTATTTTTGATTTTCCCCGAAAGCAAAGCAATGATACCCGCGAGGATAAAAACTGCTGTGAAAACCGTCAGCAGCAATGTGTTATCGCTGAATGAACCGAATGCCGCTCCCGTATTCCTTACGTACTGCCAGCCGAGAAAGCCGTCAATAAAAGCTTTCTCTCCGACAGGCTTCAGGTCACGCTCAACAAAAATTTTTATAATCTGATCAACAACAGTCAACAGTGCTATGCTGACCAAGCTTATTATGCTACCCATTATTTTTTGAAGAAGCTCTTGAACTTTGATGCAAGGTCGTCACCTTTGTCGTCATCATCGTCAAACTCTTCGTCAAATTCATCGGCTTCAAACTCTATATCACCGGCTGCTTCATAAGTCGAAACCTTATCAACGTCGAGATTGAAACCGCCTTCTTTTCTTTCGGGTTTTGTGAACGGGATATCAGCCTGATTGCTGTTTTCAGAGAAATATCCGACAATCGCGTCAAGATCGTCGCTTGCACCGTCATCAACCTCTGGAATTACAAAACCTTCATCGGGTGTTTCATCGAAAATTATGATATCATCATCATCGTCATCGTAATCCTCGTGTTCCTCTTCAAGGTCAGTGTCTTCTGTCTCAACTATCATCTGCTGTAATGTATCAACATCAACCTCTGCGGCTTCTTCTGCATCGACATCTTCCTGAACAAGTTCTTCTTCTTCCTGCTCAATTACCGGTGCAATGACAGGCTCCTCTGCTACTGCTTCTTCAACTGCAGGTTCTTCAACAACAGGCTCCTCTGCTACTGCTTCTTCTGCTTCTTCAACAGGAGCAACTTCTTCCACAGCTTCCTTTTCAGCGTCGATCTGTGCGTAAACAATCTCAGGGATTGTTTCAATAAGCTCGAGCTGCTGGCTGTAAGAATCGAGAATCTGCTTCTTGAACTTTGTTACTTCGATCTTCATCATCTCAAGAGCTGCTTCTTCCTTGATCATCCAGTCTCTTGCTGAAATTGCAGCTTCCTTTGATTCGCGTGTTGCATCGTAAATAATCTTTTCAGCCTGCTTTTTAGCTTCCTCAATTATAGCCTGTGCCTGATAAGTTGCGGCAGCCATCATTTCGTTTGTCTGTGCATCAATTCTTGCGTTTTCAGCCACTGCTCTTGCCTGAGCCTCTGAAAGCATTGCATCTGACTTTTCTCTTGCTTCGCGCTGAATCTGCTCTGACATACGCTGAGCTGTAAGAAGAGCGTTGCGGATATTATCCTCGTCATTTCTGTACTCTTCAAGTCTTTCAGCAAGAAGACTTATCTTTTTGTACATCTCTCCGTTTTCGCGGAACATCTGCTCATATGAAGCGGCAACTTCTTCAAAAAAGCTGTCAACGCTGTCTGCCTTATAAGCATTGCGTCCCGATGCTTCAAAGTGATGGTTTTTGATTTTAGCCGGTGTTAACATAGGCTTAACCTCCTGTATTTTAAACTACGTGTTATTAATAATTTGAATAATCAAAACCGTCAAGAAGTTCGCCTGTCAGCGGAACGTTGTACGGTGTTATGATATAAGCTCTGCCTGCAACTCTCTTGATCTCGCCGCCGTTTGCATAAGCAACACCGCTTAAGAAATCAATAACTCTGACTGAAACGTCATTCGGGCAGGTTTCAAGGTTGAGAATTACAATTCTTTTCTCGTTAAGAACGTCTGCAACTGATCCTACATCCTCGTATCTGTCAAGCTTTTTGAAAACAACGTGTGCCTTCGCTGCAGGTGCCGCAGGAGCTGAAGAACGCATTTCAACAACCTTTGATTCGCTTGACTCGTTACGTGAACGGTTGAAGCCAAAGTTGTTGCTTCTTACGTCTTTTGAATAGTCGTCGTCTCTGCGGTCTCTTTCGTCAATGTCCATATCATCAAAGTATTCCTCTTCGGAAACATTGAAAATATTTTTGAATTTATCACCAAATCCCATATGATAATCCTCCGTTTATTTTTAATATACTCTTCTGCCAAAAAGTGATGAGCCCACTCTGACCATTGTTGAGCCTTCAAGAATTGCGCTCACATAGTCATCAGACATTCCCATGGACAGAATATTCATATTAACATTATCCAATTTTTTTGCCTTTATGTCAAGGAACATTGTATACATATTTGAAAAAAATTTGCGATTTTCTTCCTCATCGGTACAAATCGGAGGAATTGCCATAAGACCGCATATTCTGATTCCGTCAATCTCAGCCATTTCGCAAACTGTTTCATCCAGCTTTACGGGATCAAGGCCGAATTTGCTTTCTTCACCGCCGATATTAACCTCGACCAGCACATCGGTTATTATTCCCTTTTTCTGCGAAACTTTGCCTATTTCTTTGGCTACCTTAATGCTGTCAACACCGTCGATCATATCAACTTCTCCGACAATCTGACGGACTTTATTTGTCTGCAGATGGCCTATGAGGTGCTTTTCGACACCGTTAAGATTGAGCTCGTCACGTTTGCCCAGAAACTCCTGAACTCTGTTCTCACCTATGAGGTCAACGCCAAGAGAAAGGGCGTGGTTTATATAAAGACTTTCGACGGTTTTCGTTACCGCCATAAAGCGTACATCTTCAGGCTTTCTTCCGCTTTTAAGTGCCGCCTGCACGATATTTTCTTTGATTGTTTTATAGTTTTCTTCTATATCGTGAAAACGCTGTTTAACCAATGCTTCGTCCATTTTTAAGGTCCCTGCCTTTCACAATTACTTCATCGTATCTTTTGATCGGTTTTATTCCCTGCGAAGATTCAGAATCGCTTCTGACGATTGAATAATCACCGTCGGTGTAGATTACCTCTACTCTGCGGGCATTCATCACGTTTCCTCTGAGGATATAAACTACCGTCATTTTTTCGGGTTTTGCTGTTGTTGTGGTTGACGTTGTTTCATCATTTTTATTGTTTGTCGTTGTCTGAGCTGAAGGATCGTAAGTGTGGATTGCACTTGTTTTTACCTTGTAGCCGGTATGCTCTCCGACTACAAGCTCGACTCTTTCAATACGCATATTCGCATACGTTTCATTCATCGCATTGCACGAAAGAGCAACAGCAATTTTTCCGTCCTTTTCTGCAGAAATATATTCTACAACAACAGTTACGTTTTCATATCCGTACTCGGGGATATTTACCTTCAGAAAATCACCCTTTTCCAGAAGCTTTGAATACTTGCTTTCAACGTTGGCAACGATATACCACTTATAGCTTGCCACGATTTTTCCTGTTTTATCGATACCGGTTGAGGGTGTAGCTTTCAATGCGTTTTCAACGCCAGAAACCGTTATTTTCGAAATTTCATCGTATTTTATTGTTGTCTCACAACCGTCAATGTTATTGATATAATATCCTGAAAGCGGAGCCAGAACATTGTCGGTTGATATGTTTTTGGCTTCGAGCTCTGTAATACGCTTGTCAAGAGCCTCAATCTTTGAGTCGATATTTATTGTACCGTCTTTAAGAACCTGCTTACTTGCAAGGGAATCCTCAAGCTCGTTGATGCAGTCCTTAAGTCCGCTGTAATCCCTTGAATTCGTCAGGGTTAGGAACTTTGAATATGCGCTGTCGATATCCTTGTTGAGCTTCTGCATATCAAGCGCGTCAAGCTCTGTCTGCTCGCTGAGTCTTACGTAGCGGTCACGTATTTTCCTTGCTTCTTCAAGCTCTGCAAAGGCAGCAGCTTCTTTCTCATCCTTACATACTCTTGCAACAGCGTCACCGCTTGCAACACGGTCACCGTCGGATACAAGGGGAACAAAAATGCCTTTTGAAGCCTCTTTTATATACTGCTCGTCGCGGACGATAAATGCATCGAGATTTACAACATCCTGAACAGTAACCTCATCGGCGAGTTCGGTTTCGTATCGGTTCATATTTGTTTTGAAAACGTCCTGAAAGAGGTAAACCATAACGGCAACTATTATAAGCATACAAATCGTATTAAGCCATTTTTTATCTTTTATCATTGTTTTTCCCCTTTCCTTTTTCTTATTATTTCAAATGCTTCGTTGATCATCTGTGTTTTTGACTCGTATTTATCAATCATAATCCAGTTGATTTCTTTGTTTCTTCTGAACCACGTGAGCTGTCTTTTTGCATATCTTCTTGTCGCCTGCCTTAAATTATCAGCAGCCTCACTGAGTGAAATTTCTCCGTCAAAATACGGTTTCAATTCCTTACAGCCGATTGCCTGCGATGAAGTTGCAGTATTCTTCTGCGAAAGATAGTCTTTAGCCTCTGCTTCAAGTCCGTTTTCAAGCATTATGCTCACACGGCGGTTAATTCTTTCGTAAAGGAAATCTCTGTCCTGCGCATCAAGGCCGATAAAACATACGTCGTACGGGCTTTCAGCACGTGAATTTTCGATCTGTTCTGTCATTGTTACGCCCGATGAATACCACACTTCCAATGCCCTGACAATTCTTTTGATATTGTTCGGGTGCATCTTTCCGGCATACTCCGGATCAATTTCTCGCAGCTCATCCAAAAGACTTTCTATACCCTCATTCTCTGCCCGAGCGAGAAGCTTTTCACGGATTGCTTCATTGAAAGAATCTTCCGTAAGCTGTATGTTATTAAGAAGCGTGTCGATATAAAGTCCTGTTCCGCCGACAATTACGGGAAGTTTGCCGCGAGAATGAATATCACGGATGCATTCGCCTGCAAGCTTCTGGTATTCCGCGACGCTGAAAGATTCGGTATTATCAAGAAAATCCATCATATGGTGCGGGATTCCTTTTTTCTCTTCCTCCGTCGGCTTGGCGGTCGAAATATCGAGACCTTTATAAATCTGCATAGAGTCGGCAGACACGGCTTCTCCGTTAAATTCAAGGCAGATTTCCACGGCGAGATCGGATTTACCTGACGCAGTCGGTCCGACGACAGCAATAACGGGTATTTTATTCAATCCGATCATCTCCTTTTTATCAGTTAAATTCTACCGAAATTCTTTTCGATATCACGTTTTGTAAGCTCGATAAGTACAGGTCTGCCGTGAGGACAGTAACGGATATCGGGGCTGTTAAGAAGCTTTTCAACAAAGGAGTTAAGCTCAAATGCTGAAGTTCTGTCCCCTGCTTTTATTGCCGCCCTGCAAGCTGTTGAATGATAAATCCAATCCAGCTTTTCGGGGATTATTTCTTTTCTGTTGTCCGCAAGATATCCTGCGAGCTCCATAACGATTGAAGCGAGATCCGAGTCCGCCACAGCCGTCGGACATTCGTTGAGAATCACCATGCCGCTGCCGAAATCCTCGACTGAGTAACCTGCTTTTGAAAGAAGCTCGAGATTATCAAGCACGGCAGAATATTCTTCCTTACTTAACGTAACCGTTACGGGCACAAGAAGCATCTGCGTTTCGATCGCATCCTGTGAAGCTCTGTATTTTTCAAAGAGCATCCTTTCGTGTGCCGCGTGCTTGTCGATAAGAAGAAGTTTTTCGCCCTGCTCTACGAGAATGTAAGTTTTAAAGGCTTCACCTATAACTCTGTACGGTTCAGCTTCCTCAACCTCTTTTTCCTCAACCACCGCAAATGAAACGGTTTCCTTTTCTTCCACCACATTCGGCTCAGGAAGAACTATTTCAGCCTCCACAGCTTGCGGTTTTTCTTCAGGTATCGAAACAACAACAGTTTCTTCTTTTACTTCAACAGTCGGTTCCGTTTTTATAATGGGCACGGACGGGATAAGATCGACTTCATCCTTTTCAACCGTAAAGGTCGATTCGTCCCTTATAATATGCTTTTGAACAACGGGATTATCCTGCTTTTTTTCAGGCACGGAAGTTCTAAACTCATCCGCTGTTGTCTTTTTCCAGAAGTCCTCTTTTGAGACCTTTTCGAGCTGCTGCTCATAAATTCTGATTTGCTTTGCCTCAACGGGTTGCGGCATATACTGCTTCCGGACAAATTGATTTTGTTTGTGCTGAATATTCGCCTGCACCCTGCTGTCACCTTCGGTGAGGGCAGATTTTGCACAGTAATAAACCGCATTGAAAATCTGCTTTTCGTTTGCAAAACGGACTTCAGTTTTTGCAGGATGCACATTGACATCAACGCTCTGTGCATTCGCCTGAATATTGAGTACGCAGGCAGGAAACTTTCCTACCATAATCTGATTTTTATAAGCTTCCTCGAGCGCAACCAGACCTGTACGCGTTTTGATAAATCTGTTATTGAGGAAGAAAAACTGCATTGTTCTGTTCGGACGTGCATTAAAGGGTTTTGAAATAAAACCGCTGACCTTTATTCCCTCAAGCTCGTACTCTGCAGGAATGAGAGTTGAGGCAAACTCCTTGCCGAGGACGTTGTAAATCGCACTTTCAAGCTTTCCGTCGCCCGTTGTGAACATCGCATCCTTGCCGTCGCGGATAAATCTGATGCTAACTTCGGGATGTGAAAGAGCTATCCTATCCACGATTCCTGCGACCGCATTAGCTTCCGTCACGTCCTTTTTGAGGAATTTCATTCTTGCGGGAGTGTTGTAGAAAATATCCCTTACGATAAGGGTTGTTCCTTCGGGGCAGCCTGCATCGTCAAGAAGGATTTCTTCTCCACCTTCGATGCAATAACGTGTGCCGATATCCTCGCCTTTCGCACGTGTCATCATTTCAACTCTTGAAACTGCCGCTATTGAAGCAAGTGCTTCACCGCGGAATCCGAGAGTGAGAATTGAATTAAGGTCGTTTTCGTTTGAGATCTTGCTTGTCGCGTGGCTTATGAATGCCTTTCGGACATCGTTTCTTTCAATACCGCAACCGTTATCGGTTATACGGATATATGTTATTCCGCCGCGCTGAATTTCAAGAGTGATTTTATCAGCGCCTGCGTCAATGGCGTTTTCCATTATTTCTTTTACGATTGAGGCAGGTCTTTCAACCACCTCACCTGCTGCAATAAGCTCAGCGATATGTTTTGGTAATATATTTATCTGAGGCACTGAATCACCGCCTTGTTATGCTTGTTATACTTTTTCTGCTTCCTTTTTAAGCTCATAGAGCATCTGCAAAGCTTCGATCGGAGTTAATGTGTTGACATCAACCGACCTGAGCTTTTCAACGATTTCGTTGCTTGCATTCGAGCCGAAGGAAAGCTGCATTTCTTCCTCTTTCGGAGCTTCGACTGTTCTTACGACTGTAACAACGCCTTTTTCTTCAAGCTCTTTGAGGATAGCTTTTGCTCTGTTTACGACGGCGTTCGGTACACCTGCAAGCTTCGCAACTTCGATACCGTAGCTGCCGTCTGCACCTCCGCGGACAATACGGCGAAGGAATGTTATGTCATCGCCGCGTTTTTTTACTGCGATGTTGTAATTCTTTGCACCATCGATTTCACCCTCAAGCTCGGTCAGCTCGTGGTAATGAGTTGCAAAGAGAGTTTTTGCGCCGAGCTTCTTTGAATCTGCGGCATATTCGAGCACCGCACGAGCGATACTCATACCGTCAAATGTAGAAGTACCTCTGCCGATTTCGTCAAAGATAAGAAGGCTGTTCTGCGTTGCATTTGAGAGGATGTTGGCAACCTCGCTCATTTCAACCATAAACGTTGACTGGCCCGATGCAAGGTCATCCGAGGCACCAACTCGAGTAAAGATACTGTCGACTATGCTGATCTGTGCGCTTGATGCTGGAACAAAGCTTCCGCACTGCGCCATAAGGACAATCAACGCTACCTGACGCATATAAGTCGACTTACCCGCCATATTAGGTCCTGTTATTATTGCGCATCTGTTTTCGCGGCAGTCAAGCATCGTATCGTTCGGCACAAAGGGTGTATCCTTGACCATTTTTTCAACGACAGGATGTCTGCCGTCTTTGATAATTATTTCGTGCCCGTCGGTCATCTGAGGGCAGGTATAGTTATTTTTGAGAGCGACATTTGCAAATGAGCAGAGAGCATCAATTGTTGCAACGGCATGAGCTGTTTTCTGAATTCTGTAAAGCTCCTGTGCAACACGGTTTCTTACCTGCACGAAGATTTCATACTCGAGCTTAACTATTCTTTCCTGAGCGCCGAGCACCTTGGATTCAAGCTCTTTGAGCTCGCTCGTTATGTATCTTTCGCAGTTTGCAAGAGTCTGCTTTCTGATATATTCTTCAGGCACAAGCTCCTTAAACGAATTCGGGATTTCAATGTAGTAACCGAAGACGCGGTTATATCCGATTTTAAGTTTCTTGATACCTGTTTTTTCCTGTTCCGTCTGCTGAACGGCGGCAATGTAACCCTTGCCGTTCTTTACAATATCGCGAAGAGAATCAAGCTCCTCGTTAAATCCATCCTTTATCATTCCGCCTTCTCTTACGGTGAACGGAGGTTCTTCGTCAATAGCGCTTTCAATAAGCTGTTCGATATCTTCGAGCAAGTCGATATTCGAACACATTTCTGCAAGAAGGGCTGATTTGCAACCCGAAATACAGTTTCTGATGTCCGGCAGAAGCTTGATTGTGGAAAGAAGAGAGCGAAGCTCCTTAGCGTTTGCCGTTTCATAAACGATTCTCGCCATAAGTCTTTCCATATCGCTGACGTTTGTTATGTTTTCAATTTCGTTGTTGAGAAGGAGTGAATCTGCATAAAGCTCTGCAACGGCATTATGCCTTTTACTTATCTTCGCAATATTCATAAGAGGCTGTTCAAGCCAGCTTCTTATAAGGCGTTTGCCCATCGCAGTCTTTGTTTTATCAAGAACCCAGAGAAGCGTTCCGCGTCTTTCGCGGTTACGCATAGTCTCGGTAAGTTCAAGGTTTCTTCTTGACGAGAAGTCAAGCTTCATAAACTGATTGTCTGAATAGAAATCAATTTCTTTGATGTTATCAAGGCCTGATTTCTGCACCTCGGTAAGGTAGTCGATCGTTGCGCCGAGCGCGCAGACAGCTTCGTCGTTGCCTTCAAGTCCCAGTTCCGTAAGACTCTTTCCGAAATGATTGATTATCACCTGACGGCTGTAATCAACGTTTATTTTCGCCTCGTCAATTTCGTCTGCCGTACATTCAACACGGTTTCGGACGAAATCGCGGATTTTATCGCTTCGGATTACCTGCGAATTGTAACGGATTTCCGTCGGCATATATCTGCCGATTTCGTTGACAATTTTGTTCGCAGGATTTTTTTCGTTAATCTGTGTAAGGTTAAGCTCGCCTGTTGATACATCGGCAAAGCATACGCCTGCCGACGCACCGTTAAGCCATACTGAGCAAAGGAAATTGTTCTTGGACTCATCGAGCATACTGCTTTCAATAACAGTACCTGGAGTGAGAATGCGCACAACATCGCGCTTGACAATCCCCTTTGCCGTAGCCGGATCCTCGGTTTGTTCACAGATGGCAACCTTATAGCCTCGTGAAACAAGTCGGGCAATGTATGAATCGACGCTGTGGAAAGGCACACCGCACATCGGCGCGCGCTCTTCCTGACCGCAGTCCCTGCCTGTCAGAACAAGTTCAAGCTCACGGGATACAGTCTTTGCATCGTCAAAAAACATCTCATAAAAATCGCCCAGTCTGAACATGAGAATAGTGTCCTGATAATTCTTCTTGATCTCAAGATACTGTCTCATCATCGGCGTCATTTCTGCCATCTGTTTTCACCTCAGTTAATTTTCAAGTTCCTTATGCTGATCAGTGGCAACCGCCGCATGAACCGCACTCGCCTGAACAATTATGCTCGTGAGCAGCTGCAGGATCGCAAGTTGCAGGATCTTCGCCCTGTACACACATAGCAAGAATCTGTGTAAGGTAGTTCATCATATCGTCAACAGCCTTTCTTGCTGCCTCGTACTTCTGCATATTTTCGTTAGCCATTACTGCAGCATAAACCTCTGAAAACTCCTTGTCATATGCCTGAAGCTTCTCTTCGTTTGCATCGTCCTTTGCAGCCTCGTGCTGGTATGACATGTGGATAAGCTGGATTTTGTTGATGAGGTCGTTGAGCTCTGTGTCAGCCTCGTTTACCTTTCTTGCCTCGTGGAAAGCAAGATAACGCTCGTCCTTCTGAATTGCAGCGCCAAGCTGTCTTGTGATTTCAATTACGTCCATTTTAAAAATCTCCTTAAAATAAAATTTATAACAAATTAAAAGTTATACAGTTTCAGTCTGCAAGCTCGCCCCTGACGATCCATGTCAGAGGATCCGTAACTTTGACGTCACAGAACCTGCCGATAAGATCCTTTCCCTCAACCTCGGGAAATTCGATCATTACATTACCTTGCGTTCTGCCGTTGAGAACACCTTCTTTTGCATAGCCTTCGCAAAGCACTCTGAAAATTTTATCCTTCATTTTCGCCGTACGCTCGCCTGCGATTTTTTCCTGCAGGTCTGTAAGCTCTTTAAACCATACACCCTTTTCGTCTCGTGAAACAGGATCAGGCATCGAGGCCGCCTTTGTGCCGGGTCTTGAAGAGAAAATGAAAGTGTAAAGCGAAGTGAACTTGACCTCATCGATAAGGGTAAGTGTATCCTTGAACTCTTCATAAGTTTCGCCCGGGAAGCCGACTATAACATCGCTCGTCATTGAAAGATCGGGCATAACCTGACGCGCATAGCGTGCAAGCTCCAGATACTGTTCGCGTGTGTAGCCTCTGTTCATTTCCTTGAGGACACGATTGTTTCCGCTCTGGAACGGAAGGTGCAGATGCTTTGCAACCTTTTCGCAACGAGCCATTGTATCAAGAAGTTCCTTCGTACAGTCTTTCGGATGCGAAGTCATAAAGCGGATAATAAAGTCACCCTCGAGGTCATTTATCTGCTGAAGAAGCTTTGCAAAATTAATATCACAGTCAAGATTTTTGCCGTAGGAATTAACATTCTGACCAAGGAGTGTGATGTCCTTACAGCCCATATCAATAAGTTCTTTTGCTTCCATTATAACATCCTCAGGTCTTCTGCTTCTTTCTCTGCCTCTTACATAAGGCACAATGCAATAACTGCAGAAGTTATTACAACCGTACATTATCGGCAACCAGCCTTTTATGTTGCCGTCACGCCTTACGGGAAGATTTTCAGCAATCACACCGTCGCTGTCTTCACATTCAAAAACTCTTTTGCCTGTGCAAAGCACTTTGTAAAGCAATTCGGGAATTTTATGAATAACATGAGTACCGAAAACGAGGTTTACAAACGGATAACTCTTCCTGATTTTTTCGGCAACTCTCTGCTGCTGCATCATACATCCGCAAAGAGCTATGATAAGATTCGGATTCGACTTTTTAAGCTTTTTGATTGCACCTACATTACCGTAGATTCTATCCTCAGCATGTTCACGGATAGCGCAGGTATTATAGAGAATAAGATCGGCCTCTTCGACGTTTTTAGTAAAACCGTAGCCTGCCGATTCAAGAATGCCCTTGATTCTCTCACCGTCCGAAACGTTACCCTGACAGCCGTAAGTATGCACAAAAGCGAGGGGTTTATCCGTAAAACGTGAGGATAAAACTGAACCCACAAGAGCCGCATATTCTTTTTGTTTCTCAAGCTCCTCCTGCGATACGAAACAGCTTTTTGACTGCTTGTCTGCACTCAAAAGCAAACACCTCTCTTTATAATCTTATAATCGGTTTATTATACCCTATTTTCTCCGATAATGCAACACCAAAAGACAGGAATTAACACATTAGAAACAAAATAAAATCTCCGCCTGAAGCTAATCGGGCGGAGATTAACGTTATTCAACTGATTTAAGAGTTTCTGCCATTTTAACCTTATTGATTTTGAAAAGAATCGGCAAAGCCGCAACCAAAGCAACGAGGATTATAATTCCTGCCGTTGCGAAGAAGCTCCACCAGGAAATACTGTTGCCATACATTACGTTTTCAACGGAAATAAACTTTACAAGGGTACTGTGCAGGAATATACCGGACACAAGACCGATCAGAATACCGATCGCCGTTGAAACAATATTTTCACGGATAACGTAAAGTAACACTTCACCGTCGCTGAAACCGATTACCTTGATATTTGCGATTTCATGAGTTCTTTCACTGATATTTACATTCGACGTTGTGTACATAACCATCATTGCAAGCAGACAGGCAGAAAGCACAAATATAATCACAAGTGCCAGCACCTGATTGATAGCTATATCAGCCATACGCGACATCGTCTGCGCGGTCGCGGCACCTGCAACATCCTCTGTTTTCAGGTATTCTGCAGCAAAACGTGCAATTTCGTCTGCGTTAAGATACGCCTTAAGCGTGCAGATAAGGTACTTGTACTGCGGAGCTTCAAAGAAAACTTCTTCGTAAGTTTCAGCTGACACATAAGCATAATGCTCAAGGTAATTTTTAACAATTCCTATAACCGTCACAGTATGCACCATATCATCTGAATCAGTAAAGCAAACCGCTTCCCCTGCACGGACTCCTATATTCTGAGCAAGTTTTTGCGACAGCACGACTCCGCCCTTCGAAATATCCGCAGAACCTTCGATGATTTCGAGATTTACATAGTCTGCAAGATTTTCTGTTTCACTCGGTACAATTACATGTGCATTTCCTGTTACCGTCTTATCTTCATTTCTTGAAGTAACCATTGACGTGTTGGAAATAAGCATAGCAGCCGTTACAAGATCATCGCTTCTTACCTTTTCAAGAATAGCACTCTCTTCGGGATTCTGCTGTGCATTCAGAACTAACTGAACGTCATAATCGAAAATACCGTTATCGCCATACTGTGACGCAGAAACATCCGTAACAGAGTTTAAAAGACCCAGAGAAGAAAGTATCAGGGCTGTACAGCAGGCTATGGCAACTGAACCTACAGCAACTCGTTTTCTGCTTCTTATAACCGTTCGGATAAGAATAACTATTCCGTACGGCAATCTTCCCCAGAAATCCGGTAATCTTTCAAGGAGGGAGCGACGGTTGTAACCGATCATCCTCGGGCGCATAAGCGCCGCCGGATACATTTTCAGCTCACGGATAACAGCCAGAAATGTTGCAAACATTGTTGTTACAAAAGAAACTCCAAGACCGATAAGGATGTATTTCAGGTCAAATCTTGCACCTACATTCGGTACGGTATAAACGATATCGTAAATTGAATAAACTGCCGAAGGAACAACACATGTACCAAGTACACCGCCCACAAAAGCACCGCCGAGCCACGCAAGAAGCGAGTACAATCCGTACTTGCCTGTAATCGTGAAATTCGAATATCCGAAAGCTTTAAGAAGACCGATTGCCCCCCTTGCCTCCTCAACATTTTTCATCATTATTACAAAGCAGGCTATCATCGCAGTTACAAAGAATATGATCGGGAAAATATTCGACATTGAAAGAATATTTTCCATACTCTTTTCAAACGAAGAATGACCTACAAGTTGTGGCTGAGTTGTCGTCTGCCACGTAATACTGTCGATGTTATTGAGAGTGTTCTGCAACTTTTTAAGGTCAGTATCAAGAGCAGATTTCTTTTTCTCAATGTCAGTTTTAAGCTCCGTAAGCTCGTTGTCGATCGTGTAATAGCGTGCCTTGGCATTATCGAGATCATACTGAGCCTTCTGAATTTCACGGCCGCCGTTGCGCACCTTCAACGAATATCGTATCTGCGCCTGCGTTACGCTTATATTAAGCGAATCAAGCTCCTTCTTCTGCTCTTCAAGTGTTTTACTCAGTTCAAGAAGCTTTGTCTGTCCCGATGTCAGCTTATCCATCGATTTTTTGTAACTGTCAAGTGTTGCGGTGTCTATGTCATATGCCGTTGCAAAATCATCATATGACTTTTTTGCGGCATTATAAGTACTTGAAGCTGTAGTGAGTGCGGACTCTGCCGTTGCAAGCTCCGCCTTATCTGTTTTTATTTTCCCTTCCAAGGATTTTATAGAACGATTTTTGGTTGAAATACTGTCATTATTGGATTTTATTTTATTGTTGTTCTCTTTAATCTTATCTTTGGCAGTTTTCAGTTCTTTTTCCTTGGTGTCTAGACCTTCCCTGTAAGTGTTAAGGTTAACAGTATCTGCATAAGTAAGTTCGTCTTTACTTTCAATCTCTGAAATTTTTTCCCTGAGAGTAGTAATTTCTTTTTCTAACCCGGGAATAGTTTCGTTTTCGTATTGATTTATTTCATTACTTAATTTTGTGTTTGCATTTGTAAGTGTTACAATTTCGTAATTCAACCTGTTAACATCTTCTTCAGCTGAAGATATTCTTCCTGATATTTCATCACGTGATGACTTTTTATCATCATAATCTGACTTTGCATCCTGCAATGCTCCCGCAAGGTCATCCAACGTTTTCTTGTCAGAAATATGCTTTTTATTGAGGTCATCATAGTATTTTTTCAGTTCGTTGTAACCCTGAATTTCAGAACTCTGGCTTTCGAACTCTTTCAGATTAGAATAATATGTCGACTGAACCGTATTGAGACGGCTTGTCTGCGTGTCAAGTGTTGCCTTCAGGCTCTTCTTATCAACTTCAGTTTGCTCTTTCTTCTTAGCAAGGATTTCATCCTCACTGTCAACATAGGCTTTGAATTCATCAATTTCCTTCTGTTTTTTTTCGATTTCTGCCGCACTGGATTTTTCATAATCTGAAATTTCAATCTGCTTGTTAAAAATTCTGGTATTATATTCAACCTTAAGCTCTGAAAGCTTTGAGTCAATAGACTCGGATGAGATCACCTTGATTTCATCAGCGATTGTATCAACGATTCCTGCATATTCAGACGAGAACTTATCATATATATCATCATAAGTTATTTTGACAAAAAGTTCGTTGATTTCACTCGTTTTAAAATCATCTTCACTAATATAGACGAAGCTTCCGAGAGCACCGGAACCAACAGTTGTTGTTCCTCTTTCGTTCGAAATATACATCGGAGAATCCACAGTTCCGACAACTACAAGCTCCTGCACCTTAAGAGAATCTTTAACAGTAGAATCCTCTGAAGAAAGCTTAATTACCGAGCCTATTTTCAGACTGTCGTAAGTTTTAACAGCAGTCGCATCTACAAGACACTCTCCTTTTTTTTCAGGGTAGCGACCGTCCCGCAGAACAACTCTGTTAACATACGAATCGTCAGCTTCTCCAGTCTCAGTAAACTTCTTTGCTTGCGGAATATCAAGAGAAGATATACGGCAGCTGAGCTCCATTCCGTTTATATCAACAACAGCTGAATCACCAACATTGACCACGGCATCAATGTACTTTGACCTGACGACATAATCAACCTTTTTAATCTGTTCAATTTTTTCAACATCTTCATCTGTGAAAGGGATTTTTGAAGTTACACGGATATCGAGAAGATTGTTGATTCTGAAATACTCATTAGCAGAATACCCCATCGCCGGCGAAGAAGACTTAATTCCGATAAAAAAGCTTATTCCAAGCGCAACGATTATTATAACCGACAGGAATCTCAACCTGTTGGCGGATATGCTGCGAAGAGTTTCCTTTAAAAGGGTTTTCTTCATTTACCATTCAATCCTTTCAACAGGCATCGGTGTGTCGTTGAGTTCAATTTTACTGATTTTTCCGCTTCTCATCGTTATTACACGGTCTGCAATCGGAGAAATTGCATTATTATGAGTAATGATAAGAACGGTCATATTCATAATTTCACTTGCTCTCTTTATGAGCTTGAGAATTTGAATCCCTGTTTCATAGTCAAGCGCACCGGTCGGCTCGTCGCAAAGCAACACCTTAGGCTTCTTGACAAGGGCACGGGCAATCGCAACGCGCTGCTGTTCACCACCGGAGAGCTGTGACGGAAAAAGGTTCGCACGTCTTTCAAGCCCTACAAGGCGCATCAGTTCCATGCAGTCGACAGCTTTGTTGCTCAGATTAGCAACAAGCTCAAGGTTTTCCAAAGCAGTAAGGTTTGGCACAAGATTATATGACTGGAAAATAAATCCGACATCATTACGTCTGTAATTAATAAGCATACGTTTTCTGAAATCGGTAATTATTCTGTGATCAACGGCAATGCGGCCTGCTGAACAAGAATCCATACCACCGAGGACATTAAGAAGCGTAGTTTTACCAGCACCGCTCGGTCCGACAACAACACAGATTTCACCCTGTTCAATGCCAAAGCTGACATCTGAAAGAGCGTGAATCTCGGTGTCCCCTACTTTATAGATTTTTGAAACGTTTGCAAATTGAATATACGACATAGCCGCACCGCTTCCTTGATAAAATTCATATATACCCATTTAGCATTATACAATATAACCATACCTTTTTCAAGATGTGAGGAAGATTGTTTTTATTTACCAGACAGCAAGTAATATGTACTGCAGTGTTTCCGAATTTTATAAATTCGGGTTTGTCGGGATGATTTAATGAAAGTCTATAAATTCTGTCGTCGACAGCAAGCCACCGCCCTACGCTGTTTATTCAACTCATCACGTAGGGGACGGGTTTCCCGTCCCGTCAGATACGGTGCAATTTTGCGGGAGGCGAAACGCCTCCCCTACAGGCACTATCAAAGTCGAGGTGTTATATTTTA